>JALZOC010000188.1 GCA_030857365.1 Acidobacteriota bacterium | reverse complement strand
AAGCATGCGTCAGCTGCCACCATGACCCGCCCAAACGACATCCCGCCTGGTTGGGGCTACAACCCGGGCCGCCTGGTCGCAGCGGCTGCCCATCGCCGGTCTCGCGCTGGTCGGTGCCGCCATCGCCGGCTACCTGGCGTCGTACCAATACGGCATCGTGCAAACAGTCTGGGAGCCGTTCTTCGGCGGCGGGAGCGAGCGCGTCCTGACCTCCCGCCTCTCCTTCGCGCTGCCGGTGTCGGACGCGACGCTTGGCGCGCTCGGCTACCTGGCGGACGCGGTCACGGGTCTGATCGGATCCCCGGCCCGCTGGAGGACCAGACCCTGGCTCGTCGTGCTGTTCGGTCTCCTGGTCGGCCCTCTCGGCGCCATCAGCGTGGCCCTGGTGGTTGCGCAGCCCGTGATGTACGGCGCCTGGTGCACGCTGTGTCTCGCCTCCGCCGTGATCTCCGTCGCCATGATCGGGCCCGCCATGGACGAAGCCCTCGCGTCGCTGCAGCACCTGCGTCGTGTGGCGCGATCACCGCACCTTTCGGTCTGGCGTGCCTTCTGGGGACTGACGACACCTCGGTAGAGGAGGCTCAGATGCGGGCGCAACTGGCCGGCGTGGCGATTGGAATCTGGCTGATGGTCGCGCCGGCCGTGCTGAACTCCGCTGGGGCAGCGGCCACGATCGACCGCATCATTGGCCCGATCGTCGTGGCAGTGTCGTGGATTGCGGCATCGGAGTGCATGCGGAGTGTGCGCTGGCTGAAGGCCCCATGCGGCCTGACGCTCCTCATGGCACCGATGCTGCTGGAATACGCTACGAGTTCGACCGTCAACAGCATCGTCTGCGGACTGGTCGTGACGTGGCTCTCCACCATCAGGGGGTCCCTGCGCGCGAGAATGGGCGGCGGCTGGCGGGCCCTGGCAAGGAGTGACGGTGAGGGCCGCGACGTGCGTCCCACGGACCCGGCCTGAATCCGATGCTCGTCGGCTGACACGTTCTGTCGAAGGCCGCGCTCATACGTGTTCGCAGGGTTTCTCACCTCGAGAATCATGACGGCGTGCAGATGTCGCCTAAGCGTGCAGGGCGTCGGCCGGTTCCGTGGCCCATCTCGGCAACAGAGCGCCGCGCGAGGCAGCGACGGCGCGTGTGGGGTTCAGCGTCGGGCTGACGGTGGGGCGTCAGTTCCTCGACATATTGACAGCGATTTGGCGAGGAGCCGGAGCGGCCTCACGAACATCGCGCACCGGAGTCTCATGGCACTCAAAATCGAACACTACGCGCTCATCGGGGACTGCCAAACGGCCGCGCTGGTCGGGCGCGACGGCTCGATCGATTGGTTGTGCCTTCCGCGTTTCGACTCGGCGGCGTGCTTCGCGGCGCTCCTCGGCGAACCGGAACATGGACGGTGGCGTCTGTTCGTTCCCCAGACCACGGTTGTGGCACGTCATCAATATCGACCCGGCACGCTGGTGCTCGAAACCATCTTCGAGGGCGACGGTTGTGCTGTGCGGCTCGTCGACTTCATGTCGCTCCGGAACGAGGTGGCGGACGTTGTCCGGATCGTCGAAGGCCTCCGTGGGACTCTTCCGATGCGGATGGAGATGACCCTGCGATCCGATTACGGAGCCGTCGTGCCGTGGGTGCGGCGCACCGAAGACGGTCTTGTTGCGGTCGCCGGCCCGGACCTGTTGCGTCTCCGGTCACCCGTGCCTCTCGCGAACCAGGACTTCACGACCCACGCCGATTTCACCGTATCGGAAGGCCAGCGTCTCGCCTTTGATCTGACGTGGAGTCCCTCGCATCTACCGGAGCCGCCCGTTCTCGACTGCGAGCGCGCGCTCGAGGACACGGAGCGGTTCGGGCGCGACTGGTCGGGCCGCTGCGCCTACGAGGGCCCGTGGCGGGAAGCGGTCGTGCGGTCAGCCCTCACGCTCAAAGCCCTCACCTATGCGCCGACCGGCGGCATTGTTGCGGCTCCCACGACGTCGCTCCCAGAGCGGCTCGGCGGTGTACGCAACTGGGACTATCGCTATTGCTGGCTGCGCGACGCCACGTTCACGCTGCTGGCCCTCGTGCACGCCGGGTACGACGAGGAGGCTCGGGCCTGGCGGGAGTGGCTGCTTCGCGCGGCGGCCGGCAAACCGTCGCAGGTCCGCGTCATGTACGGGCTGGCGGGTGAGCGCCGCCTTACCGAGATCGAGCTCACCCATCTGCCGGGCTATGAGTCTTCTCGTCCCGTTCGGATCGGCAATGGGGCTCACTCGCAGTTCCAGCTTGACGTATTCGGCGAGGTGATGGATGCGCTGCACCAGTGCTGGCGCAGCGGCCTCGAGCCCGGGGATGCGGGCTGGCGGATCGAGCGGGCATTGATCGGCTTCCTGGAATCGAACTGGGACCGGCCCGACTGCGGCATCTGGGAAGTGCGCGGGCCGCAGCGGCACTTCACGCATTCCAAGGTGATGGCGTGGGTCGCGATGGATCGGGCGGTGAAGGCGGTGCAACAGTTCGGGCTCGAGGGTCCGGTCGATCGCTGGCGGGCTCTGCGGGACAGGATTCATAACGAAGTATGCCGTCGGGGATTCAATGCCGACATCGGAGCCTTCGTCCAGTCGTACGACACCACCCTCCTGGATGCCAGCCTGTTGATGATTCCTCTCGTCGGATTCCTGCCGCCTGAGGATGCACGGGTCCGCGGGACCGTGGAGGCTATCGAACAGCACCTGACCCGCGACGCGTTCGTCGCCCGCTACGAAACGACACCCGAGGTGGACGGGCTTCCTCCGGGCGAAGGCGCATTCCTGCTCTGCTCATTCTGGCTTGCGGATAATCTTGCGCTGATCGGCCGGCACGACGATGCCAAGCGCCTGTTCGACCGCATCCTCGACATCCGCAGCGACGTCGGGCTGCTGTCCGAGAGCTACGACGTGGACGCCCGACGGCTCGTCGGGAACTATCCTCAGGCGTTCTCGCACGTTGGCCTCATCAACACGGCCAGAAACCTGTCGCGTGCGGGCGGACCTGCCGACGAGCGGCGCTCGAGCTGAGCGCGCCTGGACTGATTGATGGCGCGGCATTTGGGGGGGATAAGCCCGCGGCGCAGGTTGTCATGCGGGTGTCGGACCAGGTGATCGTCAACGTGCCGGAAGACGTCGATGTGCGCAAGGTGATTGTCGGCGAGCGCCCAAGCGGAGTGTTCAACCAGCAGTATCGTTTCGTTGATTCCATGGCGTCGCTCGACAACATCGCGCCCAAGGGTGCTCGAGTCATCTATCGGCGCAGTAACTCCTCACCGGGGGATTCGAAATAGGGAGACAGTCATGATGGTACGTGCTGGTCGGCGAGTAGTGATCGTGTCCCTGACGGTGGCGATGGCGCTCGTTCTGGTCCACGAGACCCAAGCCGGGCAGGCCGCTCCGCTCGCGCGCCCCGCCGAGGCGATCAAGATTCCGGACGGGGAAGTGTCACTGGGCTCGGTGCGTCTCCCGACCGCGGTCATGGCGGACGGCAAGCGTCTGGACCCAGGCACGTACCGCCTGAGGCTGACCGGGGAGACTGCCGCGCCGCCGGACGTTGTCGGCCAGACGAAAAAGCTGGAGCGGTGGGTGGAATTCCTGAAGGAATCCAAGGTGGTGGGCCGCGCCGTCGCGAGCATCGTCCCGGAGGCGGCCATCAAAGAGGTCGCGGAAAGCACGCCGCCGAAATCGGGCGCACATCGCGTTGAACGGCTGAAAGGCGGCGACTACCTTCGCATCTGGGTCAACAAGGGCGGCGACCACGTGCTGCTTCACCTTCCGCTTGCCTCCGGGGCGTAGGAACGGAGCACGTATGACCGGGCCGCGCCGCGCGCTCTGCTCCGCTTTGTTGCTGGCGCCGCTGGCCGCATGGAGCGCCGGCGCCGGTGGACAGAGCGGCCGCCCCCCTTTCGAATCTCGCGCCGCCGACGTCTTTCCGTTCAAGGTACACGAGCGGACGCTCGACAACGGCTTCCGCATGCTCGCGATCCCTTACGACAGCCCTGGGATCGTCTCGTTCTACCTCATTGTGCGCACCGGCTCGCGCGACGAGGTCGAGCCTGGACACAGCGGATTCGCGCACTTCTTCGAGCACATGATGTTTCGCGGCACCGAACGGTACTCGCCGGAGGAGTACAACGACGTCCTGAAGCGAATGGGCGCCGACGCCAACGCGTCCACCTGGGACGACCGGACCGTGTACTACATGACCGGGCCGGCGAGCGGTTTCGAGACGATGGTCGAGATCGAAGCCGATCGGTTCAAGCACTTGAAGTACATGGAGCCGGCGTTCAGAACGGAGGCGCTCGCCGTCCTGGGGGAGTACAACAAGTCCGCGTCGAACCCGTTCCTGGCGCTCGAGGAGAAGCTGCGGGCGCTCGCGTTCACGCACCACACCTACCGGCACACGACGCTCGGCTTCCTGGAAGACATCAAGGCCATGCCGGAGTACTACGCGTACAGCCTGGGCTTCTTCCGGCGGTTCTACCGGCCCGACAACGTCATGGCGCTGATCGTCGGCGACGTCCGGCCGGAGCCGGCCCTGGCGACTGTCACGAAGCACTTCTCCGATTGGAAACCGGGCTATCAGGCTCCCGTCGTCGCGCCCGAACCACCCCAGACCGAAAGGCGGACCGCGCATATCGAGTGGCCGAATCCGACGAGGCCCTACCTGATGCTGGGCTACCACGCCCCGGCGTTCTCAACCGCCACGATCGACACCGCGGCGCTCGACGTCATCGGCGAGCTGCTGTTCAGCCAGGCGGCGCCGCTCCACCAGGAAGTCGTCGTCAAGCAACAGTGGGCGGATTTCATCAGCGGAGGCGCGGAGGATCACCGCGATCCGTACCTGTTCACGATCGCCGCCCGGGCGAAGTCGGACGAAGCTCTGGCGCACGTGCGGCAGGCGCTTGACGCGCACCTCGATCGACTCAAACGGGAACCCGTCGATCCGGCGATGCTCGCGCGGGTCGTCTCGCACCTGCGCTACAGCTTCGCGCAGGCGCTCGATACGCCCGACGGCGTTGCGGACCGGGTGTCACACTACGTGGGGCTGACCGGCCGGTTCGAGAGCATCAACGAGCTGTTCCGTCGGTACGAACAGGTCACACCCGACGACGTACGGGGGATCGCCCGGCGAACGTTCGAGCCGCGCAACAGCACCGTGGTGACCCTTGCGCAGCGTCCGCAACCATCCGCGGCCAAGAGGTAAGGCCATGACGTTCAAGGCGCTGTTCGTGCTCGTCGCCGCTGTGCTGACGCTGAGTGCGTCGTCGGGACAGCCCGTCCAGCCCCCGGCGGCACCGGGCATCGATCTTGTCGTGCTTCCGAGTGCTGAGACTCCGCTCGTATCGCTCCGGGCGATGTTCCGGGCAGGCTCCATCCATGATCCCGCCGGGAAGGAAGGCTTGTCAGCGCTCACGGCGCTCATGGTCGGCAACAGTGGGACCGCGAAACATACCTACACCGAGGTGATTGACGCGCTCTATCCGATGGCTGCTGCGATCGGCGTCATTACCGATCGTGAGGTGGTCGTGTTCCCGGCGCAGGTCCACCGCGACACGCTCGAGGACTTCACGGCGCTCTTCGAGGAAGCCCTTCTGCGGCCGGGATTCCGCGAGGACGACTTCAGGCGGAACAAGGATCAGCTGCTCGCGTTTCTCACGACAACGCTGCGAAGCGCGAACGACGAGTTGCTCGGACTCGAGATGATTCAGCAGGTTATCTTCCAGGGCCATCCGTACGGACACTCGCCGGCGGGAACAGTGGCCGGGCTGGATGCCATCTCACTCGACGACGTGCGCCGCTTTCACCGCGAGCACTACACGCGGGCGAACCTGATTCTCGGTATTGCTGGGGGGTATGCGGCCGGGTACCCCGCACGCCTCCAGAAGGCGTTCGCCGCGCTGCCGGCCGGGCGCGGCCAACGCCCGGCCCTGCCACCGCCTCCCGTCGTGCGC
>JALZOC010000187.1 GCA_030857365.1 Acidobacteriota bacterium | reverse complement strand
GTCCGGGACCAGCTCTCGAGGAAGCCGAATGTCAGCTGGCCTACCACGAGGACCGCGGTGACAAGGATTGGCGCGAGGTAGCGCTTGTCCATCCCCAGGCGCGGCCGCGGAGTATTCCGGACGGCAATCCCCGGTAACGCGTCCGTCGTCATGCCGGCTCCTGGATATGGTGCACCTGGCCGGCGGCCGGGGCCTTCAGCTCCTGCGTCTTACCCGATGGCCACCGAATGACGGCCCGGTCGAGCGTTGCCGCGGTGCCGAGGCCGAAGTGCAGCCGCCGCTGATTCTGCGCACAGAACCCGGAGCCGCCGGACACCTCCTGAACCTGCCGGCGACCGTTCCAGAAAAGCTCGACCTGCGCGCCGATCGCGCTGCGATCCGAGCATGGCTTGCCGGTCGAATCCGCCGTGCAGCCGCCCTGCAGGTCGAAGGCGATCCATCCGCGTCCGGGCGCCACCTCGTTTCGGTAGAGAAGCAGGGGCCCGTTCTGGTTCGCCACCAGGACATCGAGCATCCCGCGCCCTGACACATCGGCAAATGCCACCGATCGGCCGTCGAACCGGTCCGCGACGCCGACCATCTGCGCGACGTCCACGAATCGACCGGAGCCGTCGTTGATCCAGACTTTCTTCGGCTGGTAGCCCGCCAGGCTCCGGGTCCCCATGGGAGGCCAGTTCGCCGCGTCGGAAATGACGGCCGTGTGCCCTCCCGCGACCTTCGAGTAGTCGTACCAATAGCTCTCGTCGCGCGACGCCGACACGTAGCCGTTGACGAGATACAGGTCCTGGAACCCGTCGTTGTTCAAGTCGCCGAACTGTGCGCCGAAGCTCCACCCGCCGATATCCACGCCCATCGCACGCGCCATGTTCTCGTAGGTCGGCAGTCCGTTGCGGGCCTCCATCGGCACCCACAGGTTGTTTCCCTGGATGAGGATCCCCTCTTCCGATATGTTCGACACATAGATGGCGAGGTCGCCGCGATTGAGAACGTCTCCTACCGAGGCGTTCATCCCGCTCTTCGGGGCGTAGCCGACGCCCGCTTCCCGTCCGACCTCACGGAACCTGCCTCCCTCGTTGATGAACAGCTCGGAGACGCCGTAGTCGTTCGCCAGGAAGATGTCCGGGTACCCGGTTCCGCGCAAATCAGCCGCCACGGCCGCAAGGGTCCACCGCGACGACACGAGGCCCACTTTCGCGCTCACCTCTTCGAACCTGCCGCCGCCGAGGTTGCGGTACAGGTACTTCCGCCCCCCGTTCTTCGCGTACTCGAAACTCTCCGGCATCACCTTCGTCGTGGCGAGTTTCCAGAGGTTCAGCCGCTCGGGATAATAGCCCGCGAGAAAAAGATCCAGCCGGCCGTCGCGATCGAAGTCGAGCCACACCGCGGCATTGATATTGGCCCAGGTGAAGAACCCCGCCCCCGGGGTTACACGGCGGAATCCGTGGCCGCCCTCGTTGTGAAACAGCTCCGGCGCCCCCCACCGGTACACCAGCAGGTCTTCGAAGCCGTCGTTGTCGTAATCGCCGAACACCGAACCCATCGACACGCCGCTCTCGACATGATTGAGATCGGCCACGCCGAACGGCGCCGCGACATCTTCGAACGTCCCGTCTCCGCGGTTGCGGTACAGGCGGTTGTGCGACCCTTCCTTGCTGTTGGTGACGTACAGATCGGGATCGCCGTCGGCATCGATGTCCGCCACCGATACCGCCGCTCCCATCGACGCGACCTGCGGCATGATGTGCGCGAGCTTCGGATCGAGGGTCGGGCTCTCGTGCACGAAGTCGAGACCCGCCAGCTTCGAGGACTCGATCAGGCGAAAACCGTAACGGCTCTGCGCGTCGGCATTGGACGCCGCGACGGGCGCCGCCGCTCCCGGCCCGCCGTATCGACGGATGAGCGCCGGTGTGGCGAGCATGAGTACAAAGAGAAGGCCCAGAACGGGTCGTGCGTACCGCTTCATGGCTGATTCGTTTCGATCTTATCAGTCCGAAGCGCGTCCCGCACGTCCTCCCCCACGACGTACCGGGTATGGTAGCGCTCGAAATCCTGGCGGTTCCGCCGGTAGACAGGGTCGTCCTCCAGCCGTCCGGCCGCCCCGCCGTACGCCGCCGTCCGGTGCGTGGGCAACGGCAGCACCGTGCGCGAGGCCGTCGTGTTGTAGTCGCCGTCCTTCTCCCATCCGTCGCCCACCACGACGAAATTGCGTACGGTGCCTGGCGCGGGGGGCGGCGCTTCAGGGAACGTCATGACCAGTTCGTCGCCGGCATTCATGATCACGTAGCGGTCGTCCACCTGCAGGAGCAGTTCCCGGACGTCTCCGAACCGTGTGTGGAAGCCTTCGAGATCGCGCCAGCGCGGCGAGGTCCCGCCGAGCACGTACCGCGGGCGCTCCGGAGTACTGGCGTCCTTCTGTTCTGTCACCGAGAACCCCCGGTACCGCAGAGCGGCCGATTTCAACTCGATGCGTCGCGGCTGAAGCTTCACGTCGGGGCGGCCAGCCGCCCAGCCGAGCCGATCCCAGAAGATTTCCAGATTGGTGTGCAGCCGCAGCCGGCGCGGGCCGGTCGGAGGAAACAGACCCGCGAGATCCAGGAGGATGGTCTTGTCCTTCCCTGCGGGGAACCCGACTCCCGCGCGAGCCTCTCTGAACGTGCCGCGCGCGTCGGCGACGTGCAGCGTCAGCCCCGCGGGCGCCGGGTGCGTCCCCTGCGAGAGCGCGACGTTCACCGAGCTGTCCGTCGGGTGAATCCAGCCCTGGCCGACGAGCCAGAGCGTTCCGGTCCTCGGCGCACCGGGCGGGAGCTCGACCTCGACGTAGTGGTCGCGTGTGACGCCCTGGTAGTTCCCACGGCCGGCGAAATCGAGATGGCTGTCGTCGCGCGCCCGGACGGCTGCGCGCGCATCACGCCCCCGATCGTCACGGACGGACGCGAACTCCTGCACCGGGTCGGTCGCGATCGCGGCAAGTCGTGGGGCCGGCACGGCAAAGCGCTCGTCCACGAAGACCTCGGTCCCCTGGGGGTGATCGACGACCAGGAGCGAGACGAGATCGAAGAAATGGGTCTCCCACAGCTCGGCGGTCACGCGCAGGTCGTAGACGCCGTCCTTTGCGGCGAGCTGGTCGCCGCGCACCTTCACCCACTCTTCCGTCATCAGCACATCGGCCGTCGCCTGGGCGTTGATGCGGAGGCCGAGCGGCGAGCGCCAGAGAAAGTCAGTCACGAAGCCCATCTCGCGCCCGTTCCACGCGAAGAGCCACGGGCACGACCCCTTGAGCCGCTGTGTCGCCGCAACTACACCATCAGCGGCGAGGTCGAACTCCGACTGGAGCACGCCGTTCGGCCAGGTAATGCGCGCGACCTCGGCACGGGTCGCCTCACCCAGTCCGAAGTGCACGACCGGCGCGGCGATGGTCTGCTTCTGGGTATGGAGTCCGGTCCGGATGTCGATCTCGCCGCCGATACCAAACGAGTTGATGCGCTGGTCCCCTGTCGCGCTGGTGGCTTTGGGACGGACCGCCTGCCAGTGGTACTGCTTGTGCCCGCGGCTCCGCGCGACGCCGGCGCCGCCCGTCGAGGGCCCTATGAGCTCGAGCCGGCCATTGCCGTCGAGGTCGACGGCCGCAGACACTCCGATCGGCAGCGCTGCGGGCAGCGCTCGAAAGGCCCCGCCCGGGGTTCGCAGCAGCACACGGGAACCCGAGCCGCTGCCGACGATGAGGTCGGCGGCGGCGTTGTTGTCGAGATCCGCCACAATCAGGCGGCCGGCGCCGGATGAGAGACCCGCGGGGACCTCCACGCGCGCGACCTCCGCGACGTCCCACGCCTGCGCGCGGCTCCCCGGGCTCGAGAGCCGCAGGACGGCGCCGCCCGTCGTCACGCCGGCGAGGTCCAGGACGGCGTCGCCCGTGAGCTCCGCCGCCGCGATGGCCGCGATCCCGTGGAAGGCGGGAGGGACGGGACGCTCGCGGAATTCCCCCCCGCGGAGGTTCAGGAAGATGCGGACGTTGCCTTGTGCGTCGAGCACGGCAGCGTCGGGAACACCCTCGCCATCCAGATCCGCCCAGACGACGCCCCGGATCCGGGTCACGCCTGGAAATGGCGACTGCTGAAGGAACGTGCCGTCGCCGTTGTTCCTGAGGAGCACCAGCGGTCCCTCCACGCCGGCGATCAAGATGTCGAGATCACCCTCGGTGTCGAGGTCGACGGCCCAGGCTCCGTATAGCGCGCCCGCAGTAACGCTCGCCGGCAGCTTCGCCGCGGCGGAGACGTCCGTGAAACCGCCGCGATCGTTCTGCCGATGGATTTTCAGGCCACCGGCGCCGGCGAAGATCAGGTCTGTTCGGAAGTCGTAGTTCAGGTCCGCGGCGACGATCCCGAAGGGCCCGGGACCCGCGGGCACGGCCCCGCCCGGGAACGGGAGCGTGGCCCCGGTGCCGAGCCGCACGTCGCGGGGCCCGGCAGCCACAATCGTCGGCGCGCCTTCGCCATTGAGCCACAGCGCACCGGCCCACGTCGTTCCGGCAGCGGCGACCGCGGGTTGCGCATCGATCGCGAAGGTCAGCTGCTCATCTGCCGGGGCCGGCTGCGGCTCCGGATTCTTCAGCACGACGAACGCCACGAGCGGCTCTCCGATTTCGCTGCGCGGCGTCGTGACCGCTGCCTGCGCCGCGCGGTACTCAGGCGCGCGAATCAGCACGTTCTTGAGGAAGATGAGCGGCGTCGCGACACTCGTGGCGTTTCGTGCGGCCGCGTCGCGCGCCGTCTGCAGCCGTGCCTGCGCGTCCGCCGGCCACGCTCCCGCTCTCTGGGTGAGCGTGGTCAGCGCCTTCTGCAGGGCCGGCGCGTCCCCCCGCCTGGCCGAGAGCCTCGCGTATTCGAGCTGTGCCGCCAGGTTGCCGGATCGGTCGGCCAGCGAGGCGAGAATCCGCTGCGCCTCCGCTTCGTTCTCCGCTCCTCCCTGGCGCTCGATTTCCTGCGCGAGGGAAAAGGGGGCCCGCAGATCGAGGGGGTCCAGCTCCATCGCCAGGCGCCAGTGCCGGATCGACTCGCCGACGTCCCCTTTCTGGCTGTGCGCCAGCGCAAGAAGCCGCTCGACAGACGCATTCTGCGGCGCGAGTTCGGAGGCTTTGGTGAGCCGCTGCAGCGCTTCGTCCAGCTGCTGCTGGCGCAGGAGCAGCAATCCCAGATTCGCCCAGCCGGCCGGCTCGTGCGGAACGAGCTGAATCACGCGTTCGAGCTCACGCCTGGCGAGCACGTCCTGGCTGGTCTGGAGGGCGGCGAGCGAGGTGTGAAAGGCCGCCACCGCGTCCCGGTATGCAGCGTCCGACACTGCGGGAGCCCGGCGGCAGGACGAGGCGGCGAGGGCTGCGACGATCAAAGCAGAGAAGAGTATCCGGAAGCTGCGCATGGGATTCACTATCTTGCCACGCCTGCACCAGCGCGACCCGGTGTATTGACTTCCAGGCACCTGCCTCTAAACTGGTGCGCATGCCGGACGCGGTGAATCTCTGGGGATCGGCGGAACATGCGCTCGGCTATCTGTCACGCGCGGACTCCATCCCCCACCGTACCGAGGGGGAAGCCGAACTGCTGGCGTGGCTGCCCGCGGGCGCCGCGCGTGTGCTCGATCTGGGCAGCGGAGATGGCCGCCTGCTCGCCCTCGTCAGGCAGACGCACCCGGGAGCGGAAGCCGTGGCGCTCGACTTTTCCGACACGATGCTCGAGCGGCTTCGCGCGCGGTTCGGGGGCGACCAACGCGTGCAGGTCCTTTCCCATAACCTGGACCAGCCTCTCCCCGAGGCGCTCGGCAGCTTCGACGCCGTCGTCTCCAGCTTCGCGATTCACCACCTCACCCACGAGCGCAAGCGCGCCGTCTACGCAGAAGTATTCCGCCTGCTGCTGCCGGGGGGCATCTTCTGCAACCTGGACCACGTCGCATCCGCCACCAGGCCGCTCCATGAGCGGTTTCTCGCC
>JALZOC010000186.1 GCA_030857365.1 Acidobacteriota bacterium | reverse complement strand
GAGCGGCAGCGCAACTCCCTGCGACGGCTGCCTGCGTGCTGCAAATCCTGCCATCCAGAGGGAGCGATCCGGCGTGATGTCCACCGTCGCCACCCCGGCCCTCCAGCCGGGTGTCGACCCCTCGAGGTGGAAGCCAGACGACGCCAGAAGGGTCCCGGCCGTGGCGGCGATGAAACCACGGCGATCGACATGCGCGGAGCTCGCCGGAGATCGTCCGGTCATCGATCGGGAGGGTGGTCGCACACCGGCCATGTTTGATCAGAAGGCGCCAGGACACCAGTGTCCTGAGAGGTTGAAGAATGACGAACGGCACGCCGCCACAGATCTGTCATTTTCTACCAGAGTTGTAATCGGTTCGGACGCATCGTTGGGAAAACGGCCTGTTCCAGCCTGATTCAGAACGGCACCGCCATTGCCTTCACCCGGGGAGCCGATGACACGACTCTCCACGGCCGCTCGCCTTCGTCGCCGGTTCGAGGCCTCTCGATGATCGTGAATGCCGCCTCGAGGTTCGGCTGCCGGCACCGTTTCGTCGTCACGGACGTGGGCGGTGCGATGCTGTTCGTCTGTGAAGGCTGCGGCCACCGGACCGATCAGTTGCCGCTGCATCTCACGTCCACGAGGGGGCAGCTCGTGCGGTTTCCGACCCGGGCCCTCGGCGCACCTTCGGCTGTGCCGGCCGACGCGCCCGCGGCGCGGATCTCCCGATCCACTCAGTACAGGGGTTGACGACATGGGACTGTTTCGCCATCCGCATCTGGTCCGCGGCATCGTTCACACATCCGAGGGCGCGTTCCTGATCGAGCGCGGACTCGCGGAAGTGCCCGACGAAGTCGGCACGATCCTGGGCTGGATACGGGTCGACGAGCAGACCCGGACAGCAATCGCCTCGCCGCAGCCGGTTACCGCGCGCGGCCCGTCACGGGATCACGCCGGCGCGATCTGACGCCGGCCGCTCGCCGGCGCGGATCGGCGCCCTGTCGTATCGCACCCGCCCCAGGTCCTCCGCCGCCCCCAGGTCCCGCGACTTTTGCTATCGTGGGTCTGCGGAAGCGACCGCGTCCTGCCCGACGCGACTCCCACTGCGAAGGCCTCTGATGAACCTTACTCTTGCTGCCGGCGTGATGATCGGCTGCCTTGCCCGTCGATCCTGACACGCTGCGCGTTCTCGCGACCGCCCCGTCCGGACCGGACCCGCACGAGGTGACGGTATCCTCCGACGGACGTGTCGCGTACATCTCGAACTAGGCCGCCAGCCGGACGGCCTGGCGTGGGTGGCGCGCCCCTGAAGAACCCGTCCTACGGCTCGCGGGCGATGACCGTGAGCACGTGAAGCCACGGTCCGACCGCAAGCACCACGTACACAAGTGCCAGCCCGCCGAGGATGCGGTGGTGTCCGCACCGGTGAAGGAGCGCCGCACACGCGCAGGCGACGAGTTTTGCGCCCAGCAGCGCGGGACCCGCGCCGATCATCACGATCCAGGTCGCCAGCAGAGGATTCCCCTCGGCAGTCGCGCCGAAGGCCGTGACAGCCTGGAACGTGATGATCCCGTCCGCGCACTGGAGGACGACGAACACCGCCAGCACGAAATGTCCGCTGATAGCGCTGAGGGGCCTCAGCGCCAGGTGAGACACTGCGGCGCTGAGGGGGCTCAGCGCCCCGTCATTGCGAAGCGCATTTCCGGCCGGCACGAACCGGTGCCATAGCAAGATGGCCGCCTCCACGGCGGTTGGGGCCGCCTCGCCGCTTCTCGCGGATTGTCGAATGATTCGTGGCCCTTCCGGCGGCGGACGGCGAGGCCCGTCAGCCTCGTTCTCCCGCCAGCCCGACAGTTGTCCCGCGCGTGGAAGACTAAGCCAGCGGCCGCGGTGCCTCGGCACATAAGCTGTGCAATACTGTGCGTGCCTGAGGCGACATCCTCACCTTTCCCACGGAGACTGCCGAATGCATGGTCGTGTGCTCATCGTAGACGACGACGAGGCGTGCCTCACGGGCATGAAGCAGCTGGTGGAGATGGCTGGTCATGAGGCGCTCGTGGCGAGCACCTTCGAAGAGGGCCGGCGCGTGCTTCGCCACGGTGCTCCGGACATGCTGATTGCCGACGTGCGGCTCGGTTCCTTCAATGGCCTTCAGCTGATTGCCACCAGCGCCTCGCGCATCCCCGTGATCGTGATCAGCGGCTTTGATGATGTCGTGCTGCAGGCCGAGGCCCGCGCGATGGGGGCCGACTATTTCGTCAAGCCGGTATCGCCGGCCTTACTGCTGAATCGAATCGAGCAGAAGCTCACGGATGCACGGCCCGCGGCGCCGCCGCCGATCGCGTGATCGGACGGCCTTCCCGCGGTAACGCACGAGAATGAACGCGAGTTGCGAGCTATGGAACACCCCAGCACCATCAAAGAGTGTCACGACGTGATCTGCCGGCTGCTCGAGGAGAACGCGGCGCTCCGTCAGTCGGGTGCGTCGTTTGGCCGCCTGGCCGAGCGACTCAACACCGCGCTCCAGGAACAGCGGCGACTGGCTCGCGAAGGCCGCGTCCTCCGGCGGTCGGTTGGGGACCGGCATGCGGAGCCGGTGATGGCGGGGCCCGACAGGCACAACGCGGCGCGTGCACCGCGCAGCTGAGGCTCCCGCTCCGAGGCGCTCTCCCCGCTACTGGCGCGTCGCCGACCAGGTTGCCGCCCCGCGACCGCCGGCGATGGTGCCCTGCATCGAGTTCCCCGCGACCCGGCCTGTGTACTTTGCCGTCCCGACGGTGAAGGTGATCTCGTCCCCTTTGAGCGATCCCTCGGAAATGGGAGTGCCGCCCAGCGTTCCCGAGATCGTCTGAAACGCCTGCGTCAGCGCGAGCTCTCCGTTCCCCATCTGCCAGCGCCCATCGACCTTGGCGGGCACGATCCAGAAGAGCGCCGTGCACCAGCTGGTGCACCCGTCGCCGATCGTGGCGGTTTCGTCAGGCTGCCAGTCCTCCATCGTGAACGAGTTGGACACGATGCGCGTGCCCGGCTTCAGGTCGAGCAGCGTGGGCCGGAGCTTGAGGTTCAACTGGGGGAGCAGGAACAGCGTGATCACCGTCGCCTTGGAGAGGTCGCTCTCGAAGATGTCCGCCTTCTCGAAGGTCGCCAGGTGGCTCACCTTCTCTTCGGCGGCGTTGCGCTTCGCGAGCCTGACCATGTCTTCGTTGTATTCGATCCCATGCGCCCGGAGGCCGCGCTTGGCCGCCGTGATGACCGTGCGGCCATCGCCGGAGCCGAGATCGATCAGGTGGTCCTGCGGCGTCACCTTTGCCATGTCGAGCATCTTGTCGACGAGCGTCTGGGGCGTCGGCACCCACACGACGTCCTTGCCCGCCTGCCCGACCTTCGGCTCGTAAGGAGCCTGCGTGGCCGCGGTCTGCGCCGGCGCCGCGGAGGTGCCGGCGAGCCACACGGCGACGGTGAGCACTCCCCAACGACTCACACGCTGTTCAATCATCTCAGCCTCTCCGTTCGAACGGGTGCGGCGCATTCGTGCGCCCTGCACGATTATCGTCTACAGCTGCGCCCGCGTCGCCACAGCCAGCTCTGCTGACGCGAACGACGCGCACGGGGATCTACGACTGCGTGGATGGATGCGCTTCAGGATCGGCAGCAGAACGGGCGTACTCCTGGGTCTGCTGCGGCAGCGTCAGATCGGGATCGATGGCATTGATGTCGCCGAGCGCGCCGATCGCCGACAGCGACCCCGCGGTCGGGTTCGAGATGTTGGCGTTCTCGAACGTGACGTTATCCAGAATCGGGGGAAGGTTGAGCTGCGAGAAGACCAGGTTGCCTTCGAGCTTGTCGTAGAACAATCCGCCGCCGCCCCGTATCACCGTGGCCGTCCGAGGGGTGCGGCAGCGCCTCCCGCACGCGTCCGGAAGCGCGCCGATCGATTACCATGCAGGCATCCCGGCATCGCGTCAGCGACAGACGCGCGGGCAGAAGGGATCCGATGGCGGGCTCCGACGTGCGTCAGCGACCGCCCCTCGTGCTCGTCGTGGACGACGAAGCCTCGATCGTGAGCGCGTTTACGGAAACGCTCGCGCTCGACGGGTACGAGACCGCGCCTGCCAGCAGTGCCGAACAGGGGTTGCGCCTGCTCGACGAAGGGCTCACTCCGGACGCCGTGCTGCTCGACCTCCGCATGCCGGGGATGGGCGGACTTGGATTCCTGCTGTCGCTCCGGGCGCATCCCGATCGGCGGCTCATTCCCGTGGCGGTGGTCACCGCGGACACCCACCTCGACGACACGACCCAGCATGCCGTGCGGGCGCTTGGCGCGGATCTCTGCTTCAAGCCGTTGAACATGCAGGACGTGCTCGCGCTCGCGGCAAAGCTGATTCGCGCGGGCCGGCAGGCGGAGCCCGGCCCCGGCGTTCACTGACCGCCGCTGACGCGGCGCGACTCCAACCTCCTTTCGAAAAGGGGCCGCCTTGTTCCGTTTCGGCACATCGGCATTTCCGTAGCGAATCGTAAGTCACGGTCCCTGAATTACTTCTGGTGACGCACGTTCGGGACTGACTCTTGCTCAACTGGGCGTCACCATGCCGCTCACACACGCAGTCCCCAACCCCGGTGGATCAACCATCCCGCCGCACGACGGCGCGAGCGCCGACCGTTCCGGTCACCGGGACGGTGCGCCGGCGGGCGCGAATGCGGCCGATCACCAGAGCTGTCTCGTGCGGATCCGCGAGCTGCGGGAGGAGAACGAGCTCCTGCGGAAGTCGGCGGACGAATTTGCCGCCCTTGCGGAGCGGCTGCAGCGGGCGCTCGCGAGAGAGCGGGCCCGGGGCGGGCGCGCGGGGGCGAACGGATCCGCCAGCGAGCCGGGGACTGGCAACCGGCTCCTGACGATCTCCATGCAGATCGAGGCCGAGTTCCGGGCGATCCCGAACCTGCGGCTCACGCGCTGGCAGGCGGCGCGGCTCTGGGACCTGGATCAGGCCGAGTGCGATGCCGCGATTGCGCAACTGGTGCGCAACCGGGTCCTCCGCGAAACGCCCGGCGGATTCGTCAAACGCGAGAAGTGAGCACCGGCGCACCAGCGCAGGATCGTCATGGCCTTTGACATTGCTTCCAGCTCGGCCCCGCGCATGCTCGTGCTGCGGGCGTACGGCCCGGGAAACACCACCGAGGGGCAGCGCGCGCTTCAGGAGGTGCAGAGGCACGCCGACTACTACCCGGGCATCCCGATTCTCGTCGATGCCATCGGCCTGAAGTACGCGCCATCGAACTCCGACGCCCGAGTCTTCGCCGGCGTGTTCGCAACTGCGTTTCCCTGTTCGCTCATGGCGCTGGTCGCCCGCCCGGGTGAGTTCTACGAAGCCGCCAATGCGATCACCGCGCTCTCGGTTGGACGGGGTGTGACGGTGGCGGCATTCACGGCCCGGGAAGACGCGCTCGCGTGGCTCACCGAGCCGTCCCGCATCGACTCACGATTCGAAGGTGGGCGTGACTAGCGCATCAGCTGCCCCCCGTTGACCTCGATCGTTTCCCCCGTGACATACGCGGCCGCCCGCGAGGCCAGGAACGCAATCACCGTGGCGCACTCCGCCGCCGTGCCGACGCGACCCATCGGAATCGCCGCCACGAAGTTCCGCATCATCTCAGGTGTGGAGAACACCTCGTGGAACGGCGTGTCGATCACGCCCGGCGAGACGGCGTTGACGCGTACGCCGTGCGGCGCCAGCTCCCTGGCGAGCGACTTGGTGTAGGCGGTCAGCGCCGCTTTGGACGCGGCGTACGCGCCGGCCCCGGGTCCGCCGCCGCTGTGCCCCGCGATCGACACGACGTTGATGATCGCCCCCCGCCGCCGTTCGATCATCGCACCGGCCACCGCCTGCGAGGCGAGCACGGCGCTCTTCAGATTCAAGGCGAGGATGTCGTCGAGATGCGCTTCCGTGATCTCGCGGATTCCCCGGCGCACGACCAGCGAACCCGCGTTGTTCACGAGGATGT
>JALZOC010000185.1 GCA_030857365.1 Acidobacteriota bacterium | reverse complement strand
CAGCACGGGCGTGCTCGCGGAGATTGTTCGCCGACAGCCGGCGTCTAAACAGCGAACGGCCTTTGCGTGGCAGCTCGCCGTGGGTCCGGCCGTCGCGCGTGCCACGACAGTCGAGCTCGCCGAGGGGGGCGTGCTCACCGTTCGGGCCGCCGACCAGCGTTGGGTCGTGGAGATCGAACGGGCGCGCGACACGGTGCTGCTGAAGATGCAGCATCTCCTCGGGCGCGACCAGGTGATCCGAATCAAGACCCGTAGCACAAGCACGTAGCACGCGCACATTGCACCTTGGACGTCGCACGTTGACCCTTATGCGCCAAACCGTCATCGTCTCGGCCGCCCGGACCCCCACGGGTAAATTCCTCGGCGCCTTGAAGGACTTCAAGGCGACGGAGCTTGGCGCGCTGGCGGTCCGCGAGGCGGTCGCGCGCGCCGGGATCGATCCCGCGCTCGTCGACGAGTGCATCATGGGCAACGTCATCCAGGCCGGCAACGGCCAGAATCCCGCGCGGCAGGCGGCGCTCAACGGGGGGCTCGACGAGCGCGTCTCGGCCTTGACGATCAACAAGGTGTGCGGCTCGGGACTGAAGGCCGTGATGCTGGCCGCCCAGGCGATCGCGACGGGCGACATCGACGTCGCCGTCGCGGGCGGCATGGAGTCGATGAGCAACGCGCCGTACCTCCTGCCCCGCGTTCGCGAAGGTCTGCGGATGGGGAACGCGGAGATCATCGACTCGATGATCCACGACGGGCTCTGGTGCGCCTTCGAAAGCTGCCACATGGGGATGTCTGGCGAGCTCGTCGCCGACACCTACGCTGTGTCGCGCCTCGATCAGGATGCCTACGCCGTCGAGAGCCACGCGAAAGCAGCCCGTGCGGCACGCGAAGGATGGTTCGCACGCGAGATCGTTCCCGTCCACGTTCCTCAGAAGACAGGCCCCCCTGCCGTCGTCGATCGCGACGAAGGCATCCGTGAAGACACCACCGCCGAAGCCCTCGCCGCGCTCAGGCCCGCATTCAAGAAGGAGGGCAGCGTGACGGCCGGCAACGCGCCGGGTGTCAGCGACGGCGCGGCGGCCGTCGTCGTGATGGCCGCGGAAAAGGCGAGTGAGCTCGGCATCACCCCGCTGGCACGCATCGTCGGCCAGGCCACGACCGGACTCGCCCCGAAGATGCTGCTGATGACACCGGTCGAGTCAGTACGCAAGGTCGCCCGGAAAGTCGGCTGGACGCTCGAGGATGTCGACCTGTTCGAGATCAACGAAGCGTTCTCCGTCCAGGCGGTCGCCGTGATGCGGGAGCTGGGCATCAGCCCGGATCGGGTCAACGTCCACGGGGGCGCCGTTGCGCTCGGGCACGCGATCGGCGGCAGCGGCGCGCGGGTGCTGACGACGCTCCTCTATGCGCTCGAGCGGCGGAATCTCACACGCGGCATCGCGGCGCTCTGCCTGGGCGGCGGCAACGGCGTCGCGCTCGCGGTGGAAAGACAATGAGCTTCCAGCTTCCAGCTTCCGGCTTCCAGCAAGAGAGCGTGCACCCCCGCGCTGCGCCCGGGTTGCGGGCGCGTAGCGGAACCTCGAAGCTGGTAGCTGGTAGCTGGTAGCTGGTAGCCGCATGATCAAGACCATCGGCATCGTCGGTGCGGGCACGATGGGGCACGGCATTGCACAGGTGTTTGCCCAGTCGGGCTTCGAGGTGTGGCTTGTCGATGCCTCCGCGACGGCCGTGCACCGCGCGCGCGGGAGCATCGAGACGAGCCTCGGCAGGTTCGTCGAGAAGGGCAAGCTGTCGCCGGCGGACCGCGACGCGGTGCTCGGGCGCATCGTGACTGGTACGGATGTCGACGCACTCGGAAGCGCCGACTACGTCGTCGAGGCGATCCTCGAGGATGCGCACGCCAAGTGCGAGCTGTTCCGGCGGCTGGACGGGATCGTGCGGCCCGGCGTCATCCTCGCGTCGAACACGTCCTCCATCTCCATCACGACGCTGGGCGCGGCGAGCAATCGAGCCGGGCAGGTCCTGGGCATGCACTTCATGAACCCGGTGCCGCTCATGCCGGTGGTCGAGCTCGTTCGCGGGCACGCGACGACGGTCGACGCGATGAAGGCCGCGTCCGGTCTCTGCACCGCGCTCGGCAAGACGCCGGTCGAGGCAGCCGATTACCCGGGCTTCATCGCCAACCGGATTCTCATGCCGATGATCAACGAAGCGATCTTCACCTTGATGGAGGGCGTCGGCACGGCGGAGTCGATCGATTCTGTGATGAAGCTGGGGATGCACCATCCGATGGGTCCGCTGACGCTCGCCGACTTCATCGGCCTCGACGTCTGCCTCGCGATCATGAACGTGCTGCACGACGGGCTCGGCGATCCGAAGTACCGGCCGTGCCCGCTGTTGAAGCGGATGGTCGCCGCCGGGCAGCTGGGACGGAAGAGCGGCGAAGGGTTTTACACGTACGACAATCGGCATTAACTGTTCCGAAACGGAGCAGGACGACGCGCAGGAAAATCGTTTTCAGGCCTGAAAACGACGATTCGTGGGGCAGCCTCCCGGTACGACGCTTGCGGTAAGCCGCCCCATGCTGACCTCTCCGGCGGAAACTTCACAGGATACTTTTGCGCCCGCGGGGATGGCGGTCCCTGCGGCCGTCGTCCAGCCTCCGGTGGCCCCCACGGCGCTCGACGCGCCGCCGGTCGCCGTGCGCGAACCGGCCATCAATGCGATGTTCCGGCGCCTGTTCGAGATCAAGGCATCGGACCTGCACCTGAGTGCCACGATGCCGCCGATGGTGAGGAAGGACGGCGAGATGCGGCCACTGCACGAAGCCGCGGGGCCGCTGTCCTCCGACATCATCGTGCAGCTGCTCGCCGCCATCATGCCGTCGATCAACCGCGCCGAGTTCGAGGCGCGGCACGACACGGACTTCGCCTACGAGATCGCCGGACTCGCGCGCTTCAGAGCGAACGTGTTCAAGGATCGGCAGGGCGCGGGCGCCGTGTTCCGCGTCATTCCCGCCGAAATCCTGACCGCCGAGCAGCTCGGACTCTCGCCCCACGTGCTGGCGCTCTGCCAGCTGAAGAAAGGGCTGGTCCTCGTGACGGGCCCGACCGGATCGGGCAAGTCCACCACGCTCTGCGCGATGATCGATCACATCAACAAGACGCGGGCGGATCACATCATCACCATCGAGGATCCGATCGAGTTCGTGCACCCGAACCAGAAGTGCCTCATCAACCAGCGCGAGGTGCACACGCACACGCGGTCCTTCAAGGACGCGCTGCGCGCGGCGCTGCGCGAGGACCCGGACGTGATTCTCGTCGGCGAGCTGCGCGACCTCGAGACGATCGCGATTGCCATCGAGACGGCCGAGACCGGCCATCTCGTGTTCGGCACGCTCCACACGAGCACGGCGGCGTCGACCGTCGATCGCGTGATCGATCAGTTCCCATCGGACCGCCAGGCGCAGATTCGCGTCATGCTGTCCGAGTCGCTGCGCGGCGTCATCGCGCAGACCCTGTGCCGCAAGGTCGGGGGCGGGCGCATCGCGGCCCTGGAGGTGCTGCTGACCAACGGCGCGATCAGCAACCTCATTCGCGAGGGAAAAACCTTCCAGATTCCGTCGATGATGCAGGTCGGCCGCGCGCAGGGGATGATCGCGCTCAACGACGCGCTGAACGACCTGGTGAAGAAGAATCTCATCACCGCGGACGAGGCGATGTCGCGCGCGGTCGACAAGAACGCGATGGCGACGCTGCTCAAGCGGTAGCTTTCAGCTTTCAGCTTTCAGCGCCTGTGACAATCCGCCGTGGCTTCCGCCTTGAGGCGGAAGATCCCCGCGGGCGGAGTCGTGCAGCCTCGATTCAGCCTTGTCTTTTCCGCCACGCCAGCCACGCCAGCGGACCCAGAATCACCACCTCGCGCGCAACGGCCAGGGCGTTGTGCGTCCAGAAGCCCGGTGTCCAGTACCGTCGCCAGATCGACATGAACACGTGTGAGTCCGACGCGTAGTAGTCGTGGCTCATCGGCCACAGGGCCATGATGCCGATCGGGTCTGACGAGTCGCTGCCCAGCCAGTCGAGCAGCGTGTGGGTCGCGTAGGCAGCCGCCACCGCCAGCGCCGACCTGACCGGCGCCCCTTCCCCCGACTCCCCCCGGGGCGAGGGCCTCCGACTCCAAAGCAATGCGTACGCGATCCAGGTCGCGGCGCCGGCGATCACCGCCGCGACAAGGCTGTGGCTGGGCCCCCGATGGGTGCCCCCCAGCAAATCGAGATCGGGGACCGTTGCCGCCAGCGCAAACACCGCGGCCTGGACCCCTGCGCGCCGGCGCCCCGTGACGGGCGCCGCGATCATCCATCCCGCGGCCATCCCGGCCAGTGCATGTCCGATTGGTGACGGCATCGTTCCAGATCCTCTCACTGCCGCTATTCTCCACCGTGGAACCCGGAACCCGGAACCTGAACGCGGCACCCGGAACCCCGAACCTGGAACCTTCGCAATTTCCGCCATCCCCTCCTTGGTCCGGGGTGGCAATCGGCGCGATCGGCGGGCGCTGAGGCGAAAGTCTGAGTTCGCCGTAATTGATTGAATCTGCATCACCTACGGGTCGCACGTTTACAGATTTTCGCTTGACTTTCTCCCCGGCACGAACTTAGAATGCACCCGCTCCATCCATGGCCGACGCGCCGTGACCTTGCCTGTCACCAGGGTGCCGCATGATGGAGCCGGAACGTCGGTGAGAGAAGCAACGAACGAGATCAGACGAGGAGCGTTATGCCGCCAGTTGAAGACCGGAACGACCGCGAGCGCAGCAAGGCCATCGAAATGGCCGTCGGCCAGATCGAGAAGCAGTTCGGCAAGGGGTCGATCATGCGGCTCGGCCAGAAAGATGCGGGCTACACGATCCCCGCGATATCCACAGGCGCCGTCAGCCTCGATTATGCGCTCGGGATCGGCGGCGTCCCGCGCGGCCGCGTCGTCGAGATCTTCGGGCCCGAGTCGTCCGGCAAGACGACGCTGGCGCTGCAGGTGATTGCGCAGGCGCAGAAGCTCGGCGGGATGGCGGCGTTCGTCGATGCGGAACACGCCCTCGATTCCCAGTACGCCGTCAAGCTCGGCGTCGATCTCGAGAATCTCCTCGTCTCGCAGCCCGACAACGGCGAACAGGCGCTCGAGATTGTCGAAGTGCTCGTCCGATCCGGCGCCGTCGACGTCGTCGTCGTCGACTCGGTCGCTGCGCTGGTGCCGCGCGCCGAGATCGAGGGGGAGATGGGCGAGGCGCAGATGGGGCTGCAGGCCCGGTTGATGTCGCAGGCGCTCCGGAAGCTCACGGGCGTCGTCTCGAAGTCGAAGACCTGCCTCATCTTCATCAACCAGCTCCGCGAGAAAATCGGCGTGATGTTCGGGAATCCCGAGACCACGACCGGCGGGCGCGCACTCAAGTTCTACGCGTCGGTCCGCATCGACATCCGGCGCATCGGCGCGATCAAGGATGGCGACCAGGTCGTGGGAGGCCGCACGCGCGTCAAGGTCGTCAAGAACAAGGTCGCCCCGCCGTTCCGCGAGGCGGAGTTCGACGTGATGTATGGCGAGGGCATTTCGAAGGAAGGGGATCTTCTCGATCTCGCCGTCGACCGCAAGATTGTCGACAAGAGCGGCACCTGGTTCGCCTTTGCCGGCGAGCGGCTCGGCCAGGGGCGCGAAAACGTCAAGCAGTTCATGAAGGAGAATCCCGCCATCACGAAGGCCATCGAGGAGAAGGTGCGGCGGGAGCTCGGACTCCTCAGGGACGTCGAAGTCGCGGCCGTCTAGCGGCCCGATTTCACGTCCTTGACCACGACGAGGATCTCGCCAGGTTTGATGAGGCCGAGATCCTCGCGCGCGGCCCGCTCGATGGCCGCGGGATCGTCAGCGAGGCGCCGGGCCTGCTCGCGCAGGCCGGCGTTCTCGACTTCAAGCTGGGTCAGGCGATGCGACAGCCGCCGGGAGGC
>JALZOC010000184.1 GCA_030857365.1 Acidobacteriota bacterium | reverse complement strand
CGAGGCAGCTCTAGTAAACCCCCTATATTGATGAGATTACGGGATTGCCAGATCCCGGACTGATGTGAGGAGACGATAAAAGTCGCCGGTTTCGAAGACTTTATTTTTGCGAGGGTGACAACTCTCTGCGATCGGCGGAGTTCAGCTGATCTGAGTGACGCACTTCGGTAAAGGAAAAGAGGAGGCGGGCGACCGCCGGGACTACCCGAAACGCGGGGCTTAGGAGGCTCTCGAAAGGCCCTGGGGGCGGGACGGAGTCGTGTCGGCGCCGGTGCGATAGATGCGGTAATCGACCTTGCAGCTGTGGGCGGTCAGGAAGTTGTGGAAGCGGTGGTAGTCGGACTCCGGAAGGCGGAATAGTCGAAGCAGTGCCCGGTAATTGCCCCTGGTCTGTTTCAGGCCGCGGCCAACCAGCTCCCGGAGATCGTGGCGTGTCAGGTCGCGCTCGAGGAACAGCGGGTGCACATGATCCCAGAAGGAGTAGTGCCCCTGCACGAGCGCCTCGAAGAGCTGATCTGCGACGCGGCGCCGGCGCTCCCGGGTCGCGACTGTCGACGAAACGGACGTTCGCAAGGCTTCCGGGAGATCCTCCACCCGGATTTCCGTTCCGTCCGCCAGCCACGCGGCCTGCTCGATGACGTGCTGCAGCTCTCGCACGTTGCCGGGCCAGCGATGGCGAAGGAGAGCGGTTCGTACCGCTTCGGAAACCGTAATCTGTTTAGGCGCCTTGCTGACGAAGTAGTCCGTCAGTGCGGGAATGTCGTCGGTTCGCTCTCTCAAGGGTTGAATCGCGATCTCGATCACCCGGAGGCGATACAGCAGGTCCTCGCGGAACTCGCCGGCCGCGACACGGTCTGAGAGGTTGCGGTTCGTTGCCGCAATCAGGCGGACGTTGACGATACGTGACTGCTGCTCGCCGACGGTCTGAATTTCCCCACTCTCGAGGAAGCGTAAAAGGAGCGCCTGCATCCGCAGGCTCATTTCGCCCACTTCGTCGAGAAACAGCGTCCCGCTGTCGGCCAGCTGCAGCTTGCCCGGCCGGTCGCGATCGGCACCGGTGAAACTGCCTCGGACGTGGCCGAAGAGCTCCGATTCCAGCAGGGATTCAGGAAAGCCGGCGCAGTTCACCGCGACGAAGGGACGCGTGCGACGAGCGGAGGCGGCGTGGATTTCCTGCGCGACGAGGTCCTTGCCGACGCCGCTCTCGCCGGTGATGAGGATCTTGGCGACTGACCCTCCAGCCCGTCTCGCGAGATCGACCACGCGCCTCATGGAGCCGCTGGCGCAGACGATTCTGGACGGAATCCCTGGGGTGCCCTGCATGGCTCAGCATTAAGCACATGAGATGCCGTGAGGAACTGCGTGGAAAACGCCGGGAAATTCAGATCATTTACTGAGATGCGCCTCACTACGTGGGACCGATAGGCTAACCGAGCCTTTGCGGTCTAGAATTTAGCCGACAAAAGTACCCGAATACGGAGTCTTTTGTACGTATAAGCGCAGATTTGATCGCCTGGCATAGAGATACGACGCCCGTTCAGGGAAGGGCAGAGATCGTCATCGTGTGACGAAAACGCACCGGCTTCGCACCTATTCTCGCCGGCTCGAACCGCCACGCCTTGGCGGCGCTGAGCAGCATGAATTCATGGATGTCCTTTGGATCGCTGAGCAATCTTACCCGTTCGACCAATCCGTTCGACGCGATCGTCAGTTCGAGGATCGTGCGGGTCGTGAGATCCGCGGCAGGCGGTTTGGCGGGAAGCCTGGGGTAGACGTTGACCGGCAGCGTCACCTCCAGATCACGCTTCGAGTAGATCCTGTCGATTGCCTCTCCGGCGTCTCCTTCGCTGCGGTTGCCGTCCCCGGTGGCGTATGTATCGTTCGTCACCTCCGGCAGCACCAATGCGGGCGCCGAAGGGGACAACTCGCGGTAGTACAGCGTCCGCGCGGACACCTGGAAATCGGCCGGGGCGGTCTCGGCAGCGGCGGTCGCGGCAGGCGCCGTCATCGGAGCCGCGCTCACCAGGGGGGCCGGGGTTGTCACTCGTTTCGGTACCGGCGTCAGCTCCCGAGGGGCGCTTGCTGCTGCCCCCGCGCCACGCTTCGGAGTTTTGCGTCCGGCCGCGTCCGCCTTGGCAGACTTCGGCGGCTCGTTCTGGCGCACGTCCTTGCCTGTGGTGTCCCCTCCCATCAGTGGCTGCAGCGCTGACGTGATGCGATCGGTACCCCCAACCCCCACCAGCCAGACCGACGCACACACCACGGCGGCGACGGTTGCGGCGAGCACGGCGGCGCGGCTCACGCGCCGCGGAGGGGACGCGGGCTGCGGCGCCGCGATCTGACTGCTGGTCTTCACGGCCTGGGAGGCCTGTACCGGTGCGCCTTGACGCGGAGCCGCCCACATCGCGCGCTCCCGAAGACCGGCGATGATGGCTTCCGGGTTGGGCCGTTCGAAATACGCTAGCGCTTCCGAGAACTCCAGCAGGCTCGCGTACCCGCTCTCGGCGGCCGTCGCCTGTGTGACCGCGAGCCGCAGCCGGACGGGGACGTCGTCGGTCAACATCAGCGCAAGGACATGCGCGGCTGCCTGAACCGGATCCCCGGGCGACCCGCCCGCTACGGCAACGGCGCCGTCTGGACCGATCAGAATATCCGCGGCGCGCGGAAAGCCGGCGCCCCCGGCGTTCTGCGGCAGCAGTTGGTGACAGACCGATTGAACGACGGCGACCCCCTCGAACCAGCGCGCGGCAACGTCGCGCGCCAGCAGGTCTTCAAGGCGTATGTGGTTCTGCATCATGGCTCGCCCAAATCTTTACCCGGTCCCGGTGTGAGCCGGTCAGAACAGTCCCCGAACGAGTTCGACCGCGGCCGTGAAAGTGTGGCGCACGGTGCTCTCGAGCATCGTCAGCATCGTCTCGGTGCCACCGGCGGATTGGGACGCGGCGAACAGGAGGGCAGCGATCGGAATCCCCAGCATCCATCCTTCCGCTCCACGGCCTCCTGAGGTGCGCATCAGCGTTCCGGTGCGGTGAAGCCGCCCGTACTCCGGAGTGTGACCTGCGGGGCGGACTTGAGGCCTATCCTGACGTTGCGCCACTCCCCATTGCGCTCGCTGTTGGTCGAGGTATAGCCGATGACGTAGCGCCGTCTCAGATCCTCGACCACTCGCGCGAACTCGTCTCCCAGTTGAGAGACGTCCTGCGGCATCAGTGCGCGCCCTCCCGACAGGTTCGCCAGCTCCTGCAGCGGCGCCGAATCCACCTTGGTTCCGAGGCCGATCGCGAACATCGTCGTCCCGCTATCTTTCAACTGCTGCCTGACCTCGGCGAGTGTGTGCGTGCTGCCCGGCGCGGTTCCCGGGTTGTTTTCGTCGCGACCATCCGTCATCGCGACGATGACCTTGCGCCCCTCGGTTCGCTTGAGACGCGCCAGGGCTTCCGCCACGCCGTCGTAGAGGGCAGTGCCGCCGCCAACCTTGTAGCCGTCGATCGCCTCGCGGCTCGCGTCGCGGTTTGTCGTCAGGTCGTGCAGGAGCGTCACTTCGTCCGCAAAGAGCATGACGGCAAGCTTGTCTTCCGGCCGGAGTGCGGCGGCGAACGCGCGCGCGCTTGCGATGACGTCCGCCTCGCGGCGCCGCATGCTGCCGCTCGCGTCGAGCGCCAGGATGATCGAGACCGGCTGGGAGGCTTCGTGGAACGTGTCCACGTGCTGAGGCACACCGTCTTCGACCAACTCGAGATCCTCGGCCGATACTGACAGATACTCTCCTTCGGGACCGGTCGCCGTGAACTCGATCGTGGGCCTGACGGGTGGCGGCCTGGGTGCGAAGTAGCCAGGTCGCGCGGCCACCTTGTATGTCGGGTCGGTGACCTGGACCGCGATCTCGCGCCACTTGCCGTCCTGCTTCTGGTTGGCCGGCGTGTAGGTCAGGAGGTAGCGGTTCTGCACCTCATCGACGAGTGCGGTGTGCACGTGCTCGAGCTGCGACTCGGTCGAGGGCAGGAACACGCGTCCTCCCGTCTCCTTTGCCAGTCGCCTCAGGACCTTCTCGCCTTTCAGGGACACTCCGGCAACGCCGCCAATCCCGAGCGCGTACACCGTGGCGCGTGCCTCCTTCAGTGCCGCAAGCGCCTCGTCCACGCTTGATGTGCTGTTCTCGTCGTAGCCGTCGGTGATGAGGATGATGGCCCGGCGCCCGGGGCTATCCGGGAAGCTGCGCGAGAGCTGCACCAGGGAATCCAGGATCGCCGTGCCGCCGTTGCTGCCCACGGCCCGGATCGCGTCGGCAACGGTCTGGCGGTCATCCGTGGGACCGGTCACCGAGAGCACGTGCTTCGAGAACGGCGCCACGAGCACGCGGTCGAGCGGGGTCATGTAGTCGTAGAGCAGGCCCGCCGTGCGCTGCACGAAGTCGAGCCTGCGGGACATGCTCGCGCTGCTGTCGATGAGCAGCGCGAACGTGGCCCCGACGGATTCGTGACGTGCGAGATCGAGTGCCTGGGGGACCCCATCCTCCAGCACGCTGAAGGCCGATGAAGGGAGGCTTTTGAGGAACCGGCCGTTCTTGTCCTGGACCGCAGCTTCGACCAGCACGCTCGTCACCTGCGCCTCTTCGACGACATCGAACGGTTCGAGCACGATCCTGTCGCGGACCTCGTGGCCGAGGGCATCGGTGACCGCAACGGCGATTTCGCGGCGTTCGAACGGATTCTCGTCGACCCATTCCGCCACGTAGGGTGCTCCGTCGGTGTCCGTGCGGAACAGCTGCCCGTCGATGAAGAACTGGACGGGGCCCAGGTCCACACCACGCACCGGCTGGATCTGCGCGACGATGCGAATACTGCCGGACGTGCCGCTTCGACCGAGCGGGGACGTAATCCGGACGGCAGGACCAGCCGTCCCGGAAGTATCGGCCGACGCCGTGGCGGTGATCGGACTGCTGGAGGCCGGGCCGAACCCGGTCTGCAGGAAGAAGCCGAACGCGATGAGCGAGAAGGAGGTGAGCATGGGAACGTCAGGCGTAAACGACGGACTCCTCGCGATCGTTCACGAAATAGCTGTTGCACGCCGCTTCGAGCAGGTCGGGCGTCAGGTGCGCCGGGCGGTCCAGGTACGACGCGAGTGACAGGGCCTGCTTGATCAGGTCCCGCGGATGGCAGCCCCGAAGCGGAATGTTGCGCGGACGGTAGTAATCCACGAGGACGTGTTCCACGAGACCGGGTTCAGCGGTCGCGCCAAGGTCCCGGCAGCAGGTGGCAAAGATGGCCTTGAAGTCCTCGACCGTGGGACTCTCGGCGAAAATCTTGTACTGAATCCGGCGAAGGAAGGCCTCGTCCACGAGCTCCGCTGGGCGGATGTTCGTCGCAAACACGATCAAGGTCATGAACGGCAATTCGATCTTCTGACCACTCTGCAGCGTCAGGAAGTCGACGCGGCTCTCGAGCGGCACGATCCATCGGTTCAGCAGTTCGCGGGGGGAGCACTGCTGTCTGCCGAAGTCGTCGATCACCAGCACGCCGCCGTTTGCAATCGCCTGGACGGGAGCGCGGTAAAACCCGCTTGTCGGGTTGTAGCTCAACTCCAGCGAGGAGAGCGTGAGCTCGCCGCCGACCATCACCATCGGCCGCCGGCAGCGCACCCATCGTCGATCGCCAGCAAACAGGCTTGTCAGGCTGTCGCGGTCCTGTTCCGGTTCGACGACTTCATGGTTGACCGGATCGAACAGCCGGACGATGTTCCCTTCTACCTCGAGGGCGTGGGGAATCGCGATGTCCCCCTCCAGCAGATTGTGGATGGCCTGCGAGATGACGGTCTTGCCGTTTCCGGGAGGGCCGTACACGAACATCGAATGGCCGGCGTTGATCGCGGGACCGAGCTGGTCCAGCACCGATTCGCTGATGACCAGGTGCGAGAACGCCTGCCGGACGCGTTCCTGCGTGGCGCCTCTGGGCATCGCGGCACGGTACGCGCGCATGTACGCCTGATAC
>JALZOC010000183.1 GCA_030857365.1 Acidobacteriota bacterium | reverse complement strand
CGCATCCACTGAGCATCAAGCCGATGCCGGTGCGCCCACGCCTCGATCGCGGGGGCGTCGTCCAGTTCAATCTGCGCGAGACTCCTCAGGACGGTGGGCGCGACACGCTCGATCGTGCGCAGTAGTTCCCGCCGCGCGTCATCCACTGCCCTGGAGACATTTGCACGCGCGAGCGTCCGCCGTACGTCCTGAGCGGTAATGCCATCCCCGGGCCGTTGTACGAGGGACGGGAAATCCACTGCATCGGGAAGTGCTGCCGCTCGAAACGCGAGATTGACGTTTGGCTTTCGCCGCTTCGCGGCGTTGCTCGTGGGCTGCGCGGCTCGTCGCCTCACGCCTTCACCAGCTTCGCAACGGCCGCGGCGCGATGCTCAGGTGCCAAATGCGAGTACCGGAGCGTCATCTTGATGTCCGCGTGCCCGAGCAGCTCGCGGACGGTGTTCAGGTCCACGCCCGCCTGCACGAGCTTCGACGCGAATGTGTGCCGCAGATCGTGGAACGTGAACCCGTCCAGCTTCGCGGCTTTCGCGACCTTCTGCCACGCGGTTTTCAGACTGAACATCGCGCCGCCGTCCGGTCCCGGAAAGACAGGCGCCGAGTCCGCCGCATCGGTCGGCTTCCACGTGCGGAGCACGCTCACGGCCTCCGTGTTCAACGGGACGTGACGGGTGAGTCCGGTCTTCGCCGACGCGCCGCGCACCGTCAGACGGGCCTGGAGCAGGTCCACGTCGCCCCAGGTGAGCCCGAGCAGCTCGCCGCGCCGCAGTCCCGTGTTGAGCGCCAGCAGCGTAATCGGCGTGATGTGGTCCGGGTAGGTGCCGTAGTCGGGGAGGGTCTTGTAGCCGCGTTCGGCGCGCCAGGCGTTGAAGCGCCCGCGGCCGGCGCGCCGGCTGTCGTCGCGGCCCTCGAGCGCCGCCCTGAGCCGCTGTTCTTCGGCTGGGGAGAGGTAGCGCAGCCGGCCGATCGTGTCTACTTTGGCCCGCCGGACGCGCCGCATGGGGTGCTCAGCGAGCAGGCCCCATTCGACAGACTTGGACAGCACAGCCCGGAGCGCGTCGAGGTCGCGGTTGACGGTCGTGTCCTTGAGGTCCGCTTTGCGGCGAGAGGTCCGCCACTGTTCCAGGTGGAACCCGGTCAGCTCGGCCAGCGGGTGATTCAGCAGGGCATCAGGGAAGGCGGCCAGGATGCGCGTCACGGTCTGCGCGCCGGTCTTGCGGTTGGCCTCGGCCCACGGTTGATATTGCGTCGTCAGGAAGCCGCGGAGTGTCCCGGCGCGCCGCTTCCGTCGTTCCGCTTGCGGGTCTTTGCCGTGCGCGATCTCCCCGAGCACTTGCTTCGCCCGCTCGCGGGCCTCGGCCGGCGTGAACGCCGCCAGCTTGCCGAGCGTGACCTTCTTCGCGCGGCCGTAGATGACGGCGTAGCTCGCCGCGCCGGTCGCGCGCACCCGGAGCACCAGCCCCGGCAGCTTCGTGTCCCACACTTCGCACGGTCCGGCGAGCTCCCGGATCAGGTCTTTGGTGATCGCTGCGCGCATCGCATTTTTCTCTGGGGGTGCAATAGGGGTGCAAAACCGATGAACCGCTATGCACGAGCCTAGCGCAGCGTATCACAAAGGCTCGCGAGTTCAGGCCTAAAAAGCTAGGATTAACGTTATGGGGGTGCAAGGCGGTTCACGGCCTAACAGGGCCGGGAGGCATTCGCAATGCAGAGGTCGGGAGTTCGATCCTCCCCGCGTCCACCAGCCTTCGCTCTCCCGTCCACACGGGAAGGCTGGCCCCAGCTACTACCTCCCGAGCCCCGAACTAAAACGACCGCGTGCCGACTCCAATCAGGAGCCACAAGAGCAGGGCAAGGATACCCGTCACCACCGCGCAGGTGAGCGCCAGCGCGTCGTGCTGCCGGATGGCTCTCGGGAGCAGGAAACGCACAACCCAGATGAACACCGCGAGCGTCGCGGTCGACAGGACCGTCTGGGCCTCGAAGGTCATCCTTCCTTTGACACCGCCGCGGCCGGGTTGTTCGCGACCATGCACGCGTGGCCCGCGTCACGGATTACACTGGGCGCCATGGGCTATCCTGTGCTGTCCCTCACGCATCTGCGCTCAAAAGACGACAACCAGCGGTGTACGGGCTGCGCCGCGGAGTTCGTGCCGTCGGAGGATTCCGGCTCGCGCCACCTGAGCCTGCGTGGCGGCGATGTCTCGTTCGGCGCGCTGCTGTGCGGCGGATGTCATTCCAAGTGGTCGCATGGCACGCCGTTGACGCTGAAAGGGCCGCCCTCCGCCTGAGGCGCTGCCGACGCGCTGTTATACTCCCGGGATGAGTGGGTCGGAGAGCGCGCGGATGAAACGGATCGCCATTCTCACCGGCGGCGGAGACGCCCCTGGGCTGAACGCCGTCATTCGCGCCGTGGTCAAGTCCGCGGCCTCCTGCCACTGCGAGGTGATCGGCCTCGAGGACAGTTTCGACGGTCTGATCGAGTCCAACCGCTGGCGCAAGCTCACCCCACGCGATGTGACGGGGATCCTGCGGATCGGCGGCACGATACTCGGTACGGCGAACCGCGGCAACCCGTTTGCCGCACCCATCCAGACCTCCAGCGGCACGCGCGACTACTCGGACCGGTGTATCGAAGTTTTCCACGAGCTCACGCTCGACGCGCTCGTCGTCATCGGGGGCGACGGAACGCTGAGCATCGCGCACGCGTTCCATGAGCGCGGGATGCCGCTGGTGGGCGTTCCGAAGACGATCGACAACGACATTGTCGAGACCACCAATACCTTCGGGTTCGATACGGCTGTGAGCTTCGCGACGGACGCCATCGACCGGCTGCACACGACGGCCGAGGCGCACCACCGGGTCATGGTCGTGGAGGTGATGGGGCGCAATACGGGTTGGATTGCGCTCTACGCCGGAGTGGCCGGCGGGGCGGACGTGATCCTGATCCCTGAAATTCCTTTCAATCTCGATGCGGTGGCCGCGCGCATCCGTGCCCGCGAGGCGCTCGGCGCCAGGTTCAGCATCGTCGTTGTCGCCGAAGGCGCCAAGCCCGTGGGCGGATCCGTGTCGCTCGTCAGGGCGGGCCAGGGGGAATACGTGGAGCGGCTCGGTGGCGTCGCCATGCGAATCACCCCTGAGCTCGAGCGGCTGACCGGGAAGGAAGCGAGGACCGTCGTACTGGGCCATCTGCAGCGCGGAGGGTCGCCCACCAGTTTCGACCGGATGCTTGCGACCCGGTTCGGCGCGAGAGCGGTGGAGATGCTGATGGCCGGCGAGTACGGGAGCATGGTCGCGTTCCATCCTCCCGATATTGTCGCCGTGCCGCTCGAAAAAATCGTCGGCCGGACTCGGACCGTACCGCTGGATTTCGACGTGATTCGCACAGCTCGCGCGATGGGGATCTCCCTCGGGGATTAGATACTTCGACGTGCGAAGGGGCACGTGCTCAGATGTATTTCAGCGCCCCTCCTGTATTGAACACCACGACCGTGTGGTCGCGCGTGATGCGGCCGTCAGCCACCAGCATCCTTACGGCGTGCAGGGCCGCCCCTCCTTCAGGGGCCGCGCTGATGCCCTCCCGTGAGCCGAGATCCCGCATGCCGCGCAGCATGTCGTCGTCGGTGACCGCCAGCGCGGTGCCGCCGCTCGCGCGAACCGCCCGCAGCACCAGGAAGTCGCCCAATGCTTTTGGCACGCGCAGGCCATCGGCGACCGTGCGCGCGTTTTCCCACAGCTCGGAGCGCTCCAGGCCGCGTTCGTAGGCACGCACAATCGGCGCACAGTGCTCCGCCTGGACGGAGACCATCCGCGGACGCGCACCGGAAGTTTTCCAGCCGATTGCTTCCATTTCCTCGAACGCCTTCCACATCCCGATCATCCCGGTTCCACCACCCGTCGGATAGATGATCCAGTCCGGGAAGGTCCAGTCCAGCTGCTCGCCAAGCTCGAACGCCATCGTCTTCTTTCCCTCGATGCGATACGGCTCCTTGAGCGTCGACATGTCGTACCACCCCAGCGGCGTGCCGCGCTCGGCGGCGATCCGGCCGGCGTCGGTGATCAATCCGTCCACCAGCGTGATGTCGGCCCCGTACAGCTCGCACTCGCGAATGAACGGCGTCTTCACGTCCTTCGGCATGAACACCCGGGCGTGCAGCCCCGCGGCGGCCGCGTAGGCAGCCACCGCGTTCGCGGCATTGCCAGCCGAGGGCACCGAAACGATCGTCGCTCCGAGGCGGGCCGCGCGCGTCACCGCGGCAGACACGCCGCGCGCCTTGAAGGAGTTGGTGGGGTTGAGGGACTCGTCCTTGACGAACAGCCGCTCGAGCCCGAGCTCGGCGCCGAGGCGCCTGGCGGGAATCAGCGGCGTCCATCCTTCACCGCGCGTGATCGGTTCTTCGCCGGGGAAGAGCGGCAGGAGCTCGCGGTACCGCCACATCGTCGCGCAGCGGCCGCGCAGGGAATCGCGGCTCCACGCGGCCGCCGCCGCCAGATCGTACCGGGCGAGCAGGGGAGCGCCGCAGGTGCAGAGATGCTGTTCCGTCCGCGGATCGAATGCCGGGGCCCCGCACGGGACGCTGCATTCGAGGTGAGAGAAGTACATGCAGCCTTCGAACTTCAGCCTTCAGACCTGTATCAGCCTTTGCCCAACAGCTCCGCGTCCTTCTTTTTCTGGAGATCGTCGATGAGCGCGACGTGCTGGTCGGTGAGCTTCTGCACCTCGTCGAGGCTTCGCCGCTCGTCGTCCTCCGAGATGGCGTGATCCTTCAGCAGCTTCTTCAGCTTGTCGTTCGCATCGCGGCGCACCTGGCGGACGCCGTTGCGCCCCTCCTCGGCGTGCCTGTGCACGATCTTCGAAAGCTCCTTGCGGCGCTCCTCCGTGAGGGCGGGGATGGGGATGCGGACAACCTTGCCGTCGTTGGTGGGATTGAGCCCGAGGCTCGAGGCACGGATGGCTTTCTCGATCGCGCCCATCACATTCGGATCGAATGGCGACGCGATGAGCAGTGTTGGCTCCGGAATCGACAACGAGGCGACCTGGTTGAGCGGCATCATCGACCCGTAGGCCTCGACGTGCACGGTGTCGAGCATCGTGACGCTCGCGCGCCCGGTGCGCACGCCCCCGAGCTCCCGCCGGACGTGCTCTATCTGTGCGTCCATCCGCTTCTTCACTTCGCCGAAGAGGCTCTTGAGATCGCTGACGTCCATGCTGCCTGTCCTTACGCGGTGACCTTCGTGCCGACCGGTTCACCCGCAATGACACGCCGGAGATTCCCGGCGGTGCGCAGGTTGAACACGACAATCGGCAGCTTGTTGTCCATGCACAGCGAGATGGCGGTCGCATCCATGACCTTCAACCGCTGCTCGAGTACCTTGATGTAGGAAATCTCGGAGAACTTGGTGGCGGTGGGGTCGAGCATCGGATCGGCGGTATAGATGCCGTCCACCTTGGTCCCCTTCAGGATGACGTCCGCCTTCATCTCCATGGCCCGGAGCGCGGCGGCGGTATCGGTCGTGAAATAGGGATTGCCCGTCCCCGCGGCGAAGACGACGACGCGGCCTTTCTCGAGGTGGCGGACCGCGCGGCGGCGGATGAACGGCTCCGCGACGGCGCGCATTTCGATGGCGGTGGCGACGCGCGTCGTGACGCCGACGTGCTCGAGTGCGTCCTGGAGCGCGAGGGCATTCATCACGGTGGCCAGCATCCCCATGTAGTCGGCCGTGGCGCGATCCATCCCGCGCGCGCTCGCCGCCACCCCGCGGAAGATGTTGCCTCCCCCGATCACCACGGCGGTCTGCACCCCGAGCTGCTGAATCTCGCGGATGTCTTTCGCAATCTGGGTGGCCACCGCGGGGTCGATGCCGTATTGCTGCTCGCCCATCAAGGCTTCACCCGAGAGCTTCAGCAGGACGCGGTGGTAGGCGGCAGACATATCCGCACGATTATATCAACGCAGCCGACGTTTACCGCCCGGAACCCAGAACCCGGAACCTGAACCCGGAACCTGAACCCGGAACCCCGAACCTGAAC
>JALZOC010000182.1 GCA_030857365.1 Acidobacteriota bacterium | reverse complement strand
ACGCGTACGTCGCCGAGCTCACCGGGATGTTCGCGACCGACGACCCGCCGCTCACGCTGGACTACTGGCGCCTCAACATCTCGGCGCGGAAGCGCGCTTCGTGACGGCCTACCAGACGCGCGCGCGCGCACACGTCCTGTGCCGCGACGAGGAGCTGCAGCGGTCGCGCCGCATATCGCGGCTGCGGCTGGCGGTGTTCCTCGCGGCGCTCTCGCTCCTGACCTGGACGCTGATGAGCGGGGCCGATCCGCTGCGTCTCGCCGTGGCGGCGGGTCTCTTTGCCGCCTTCGGAGCGCTCGTGGTGTGGCACGCGCGCGTCGAGGAGCGCGCGGCGTGGCACGACGCGCTGCGCCTCGCGTGCGAGTACGCGCAGGCCCGGGTCGACCGGCACTGGGCCGCCTTGCCCTCGGCCGATGCCCCGTCTGGAATCGACCTGGCGAATCATCCCTACGCGCTCGACCTGGATCTGTTCGGCCGGGCGTCGCTCTTCCAGTGGCTTGGCCCGGCGGCGACGCCGGGCGGGAGCCGCCGGCTGGCGGAGTGGCTGCTGGCGGCTGCCTCGCCAGACGCGATACAGCATCGCCAGGCAGCCGTGGCCGAGCTCGCGGGCCACGAGGAGTGGCGTGAGCAGCTTGCCGCCCACGGCGTGCTGGCGCGAGGTACGCGACAGCAGGAGATCGACGCGTTTCTCGCGTGGGCGGAGGGGCCTGGACCTCTGGGCCCGCATGCGGCCCTGCTCAAGACTGCGACCGTTGCCCTCCTGGGATCCATGTGGCTGCTCATCGCCGCGGGCGCTTCGGCCGCGTGGTGGATGATCCCGGTCCTGCTCGGCGTCGTGCTGTCGTTTGCCATGACGAAGCGGATCCAGCAGGCGCTGGAACAGGCGGGGGCGGGGCAGCACGCGCTGGGCAGGTACGCGGCGCTGTTCGAGCACGTCGCACAATCGACAGGGCGAGCGGCACTGCTGCAAGGCGTGCGGGAGCGCCTGTCTGCTGATGGTGTCGCGGCGGCGGCGTGCATGCGCCGGTTGAACAGAATCCGGGGATTCGGGGAGTTCCGAACCTCCGCCGCCCTCCTGCATTTCCCCGTGCAGGCGATGACGCTGTGGGATTTCCACGTGCTCTTCGCCCTCGACAGGTGGCGGCGCGCCGCGGGTGGACGCGTCCGCGACTGGATGGCCGCCATTGCCGACGTCGATGCGCTCGCGGCGCTGGCGGGGGCGCGCAGCGAGAACCCCGCATGGGCAAATCCCGCGATCGGCCAGACCCGGGTGCTGGCCGCTCGGGCACTCGGGCATCCGCTCATCCCGGACTCGCGCCGGGTCGTGAACGACGTCGAGGTGGGCCCTCCGGGCACGCTGCTGCTCGTCACCGGGTCGAACATGTCGGGCAAGAGCACGCTGCTCCGATCGATAGGCCTCAACGCCGTGCTCGCCCAGGCGGGCGCGCCGGTGTGCGCCTCGGAGCTGCGGATGCCCGCCGTCGATCTGCAGACGAGCATCCGGATTCAGGACTCGCTGGAGCTCGGGCTGTCCTACTTCATGGCGGCGCTCGCGCGCCTCAAAGGGGTCGTGGACGCGGCGGAGCGGCCGCGCGAGGGTCGCGTCCTCCTGTATCTGCTCGACGAGATTCTGCAGGGGACCAACAGCGCCGAGCGCGGGATCGCCGTCCAGGGTGTCGCGCGGCACCTGCTCTCGGCAGAAGCCATCGGCGTGATGACGACCCACGATCTGAACCTGGCGGGGGAGGAGCCGTTGAAGTCCTCCGCCCGTCTCGTGCACTTCACGGAGCTGGTGGACGAGAACGATGCAATGCGCTTCGACTACCGGCTGCGGGAGGGACTCGCGACCTCACGCAACGCCCTGCGCCTCATGAAGATGATTGGCATCGATCTGGTGAGGAGTTGACGCTGAGGAGGCTCGCACGAGGTCTCGCGCCCGTGGCGCTCTTCGTCCTGCTCACGGCGGTCATGACCTGGCCGCAGGTGACGCGGCTGAGCACCGCGGCGGTGCCTCACCCGGATGTGTACTTCAACATGTGGCGCTTCGGCTGGGTCGCCCACGCGCTCGCCACACCATCTGCCCGGCTGCTCGACGCCAACATCTTCCATCCGGAGCGCCGCACGCTCACATTTTCGGACGCGATGCCGGTCGAATCGGCCGTGGCCACTCCGCTCCTCTGGGCCGGGCTCCCGCCGGTGCTCGTCCACAACCTGGTGCTGCTGGCCGGCATCGCTTTCTCGGGAGCCGGGATGTTCGTCCTGGCGCGCCGGCTCACCGGCAGCGCGGCGGCGGGCGTGACCGCGGGATTCATCTTTGCGTTCGCACCCTACCGTTTCGAGCACTACATGCACATGGAACTGCAGTGGACGATCTGGACCCCCTGGGCCTTCTGGGCGCTGGACCGGACATTCGAGACGGCGAGGATTCGGGACGGCGTGCTGGTCGGGGTGTTCGTCGCGCTGCAGTTCCTGTCCAGCATCTACTACGGCGCCTTTCTCGCGACGCTGCTCGGCCTGGTGGTCCTCGTTCTCTCGTGTCCGCTTCGCGGGCGTGCACTGACAAGCCGGCTGGCCGCGGTCGCCCTCGGCGGCGGCGTGGCACTGGTGCTCGCGGCCCCGTACGCGCTGCAGTACGCCATCACGAAGAACAAGGCGGGCGGGCGGCCGGTGAACCAGGTCCTGATGTTCAGCGCGAAGCCGACGAGCTACACCGTGGCGACGGATACGAACCTGCTGTACGGCGAACGCTCGGAGAAGCGCGGACGCGCGGAACGGCGCCTTTTTCCAGGCGTCCTTCCGCTGCTGCTCGCGGTGGCAGGCCTTCTCCTGCGGCCCCCGACGGTGCAAGCGATGGCCTTTCTGATCGCGCTCGTCGCCGCATTCGAGCTGTCGCTCGGGTTTTATGGGTATAGCTACCCACTGCTGTACCGCCACGTGCCGATTTTCGAGGGCTTGCGCGCGCCGGCGCGGTTCGGCATCTACGCCGTGTTCTTCCTCGCGGTGCTCGCCGCCTACGGGCACGCCGCGATCGCCGCGGCACTTGGCGGGCAAGGCGCTCCTCGACGGCTCAGGGCCCATCTTCTGGCGGGAGTCATCGGTGCGTGCCTGATGCTGGAGTACTGGGTCGCCCCGCTCAAGCTCATTGCGTATCCCAACACCGCTCCTCCGCTATACACCTGGCTGGCCGGCCAGCCTCGCGGAGTCGTCGCTGAGCTGCCGCTGTCCCCCCCCGACCTGCTGCCTGGCACCGATCCCAGGTACGCATACCTGTCGACGTTCCATTGGATGCCCATGATCAATGGGTACAGCGGCTACTACCCCCCGTCATACCTGGACAGAGTCCATCGCCTGCGGCACTTCCCGGCGGATCCCACGACCCACATCCTCCAGGCCGCTGGTGTGCGATACGTGATCGTGCACATGACGGCGTACAGCCCCGACGAAGGTGCCGCGGTCCTTACCGAGCTGGGCTTCAACTTCGCCTACACGCAGCTCGGCACTTTTGCTGACGGCCAGGGGAGGGCCGTCGTCTACAGCTTGAAGTGACGACTTCGGCGGCTGGCATCCGGGTTGCTCGTTTGGTCCGCACAGGAGGACGCCTTGAGCAGACGAACTTACGGAATTCTTGCCAGTGTCATTGGTTCGGCGGTGGGTGCATGGTGGTGGTCGCGGCAGCGCGGCGCGTCCGCCAGCTCGCCATCACACGAGCGGGGAACGGTCATCTTCCAGAACACTCCGACCCCGACACCCCTGTCTGAACCAGGGGTTATATAGCCAGGCCGCGGGCGCGCAGTGGCCTCGTGCTTGCAACCGTCGCCGGCCGAGGGTGGATTGAGAGCAAACCGTTGCCACTGCGCGCACCGCGTCGTCGCACTCTGGGCCATCGTCAGTGCGGCCGCGCTGGTCACACTGGGCGGGTGCCGCCTTGGCGTCCCGGTCATCGACCCGGGTCCGAAACCCCTTCAGGCTGACGGCACCATCAGCGGCACCGTGCGAGGACCCGAGGGAACCAGTCGGGTGCAAGGCCGAATGGTCGAGGTCGTCAACGTGGAGACCGGCGAACGTCAGCGCACTACGACCAGCAACGCGGGCGGGTTCACCTTCAAGGTCAAACCCGGCAAATACCGCGTCGAGCTCACGCTTCTGGAAGGGGAGAGCCTGGTGAAGCGTCCCGGGGTCCTCGACGTGGATCGCAGCGACGTGGACGCCCATGCGGATTTCGTGGTCGGCTCGCCGAGTGTCGAGCGGCCCCGCTTCCACGCGCCGAGGGCGGACGACGGCCTGGGCGCGGGTATCGCGTAGGACCTGCCGGCCCCCGCATCCGGAGCATGACCGGGGCGGATCCCGCCCCATGTTACGATCCGCGGCGATGCCGCCCCGCGCCGCTTCCATCGGCGCATTCCTGGCCACTCTCGCGTCGCTTGCAGGAATGCAGGCGCCCCGCTACGACCTGCTCATCCTTCGCGGAACCGTGGTCGATGGGACCGGTGCCCCCGCGCGGCGCGCCGACGTGGCCGTCAGGCACGGCCGAGTCGTTGCGCTCGGCACATTCCCTCGAGCCGTCGCGGCCGAAACCATCGACGCCACGGGCCTCGTCGTGGCGCCCGGGTTCATCGACGTGCACACGCATGCCGACGACATCGCGGATACGCCGGGCGCAGACAACTTCATCCGGATGGGGGTCACGTCGGTCGTTGCGGGCAACTGCGGCGGGTCCGCGCTGGATGTGGGGGCGGCGCTCTCCCGCCTCCGGGAGACCGGCATTGCCGTCAACTACGCGACGCTCATCGGCCACAACACCGTGCGTTCGGCCGCGATGGGAACGGCGAATCGCGACCCGACCGTGGCGGAGACTGCGAGGATGCGCTCCCTCGTGTGGCGCGCGATGGCGGACGGCGCCGTGGGATTCTCGACCGGGCTCCAGTACGTGCCGGGGAGCTACGCGCGCACACCGGAGATCCTCGACCTCGCCCGGATCGCCGGAAACGCCGGTGGTCTCTATGCGTCCCACATCCGCAACGAAGGGACGGAGCTGGAGCAGGCGGTGCTGGAGGCGATCCGCGTCGGAGAAGTCGCCGGCTGCCGGGTGCAGCTATCCCACCTGAAGGTCGACAGCCCGAGCCACTGGGGATCCGGGGCGCGGGCGCTGGCGCTGATTGATGCGGCGCGTGCGCGGCGCGTCGACGTGCAGGCGGACCAGTACGCCTACACGGCCGCGAGCTCCACACTCGGCATCCGGTTTCCCGCGTGGGCGCTCGAGGGGGGGCAGGAGGCGACAGCGGCACGCCTGAACGACCCGGCCACATGGATCACGATCAAGGCCGAGATGCGCGAGCTGCTGCGCGCACGGGGACTCGACGATCTGTCGTTCGCGGCCGTCGCGTCGTACTCGCCGGATGCGTCGCTGCAGGGCCTGTCGATGAAGCAGATTGCCGTCCGGTTGAGGGGATCGGATTCGGCCGACGCCCAGCTCGATGCCGCTCGTGAGCTGATGCTCCGCGGAGGCGCCTCCATGGTGTATCACCTGATGTCGGAGGAGGACGTCGGGCTGATCATGCGCCACCCATGGGTCGCGATTGCGTCCGACAGCGGGGTTCTCGTCGCCGGCGCCGGCGTGCCGCACCCACGGGGATACGGCAATACCGCGCGCGTGCTCGGGGAGTACGTCCGGGTGCGTCGCGTACTCGGGCTCGAGGAGGCGGTGAGAAAGATGACGTCGTTGCCAGCGGAGCACTTCCGCTTCGAGCGTCGAGGGAAAATCAAAGAGGGGTACGCCGCCGATATCGCGGTATTCGATCGGGCGAGAGTGTCGGACGCGGCGACCTTCGTGCAGCCGCACGCATTCCCGACAGGGGTTCCGTACGTGATCGTCAACGGCGTGGTCGCCGTCAGGAACGGGCAGCAGACAGGCGCACGGGCGGGGCAGGTTCTGATGGGGACGGCCGTCGCGCCGTAGGCGGCTCTCAGCTCGCAGCGCTCAGCTGGCGTCTGAGCTCTTCGAGCGTTCCGGTGCTCATGTTTCCGCCGCTCACGAT
>JALZOC010000181.1 GCA_030857365.1 Acidobacteriota bacterium | reverse complement strand
GCTGACGCGCTACGACCTCGGCCGCTTCGCGGGCGACACGCTGTTCCACCGGCTCGCGCGCGCCGTGTGCGAGGCCGGGTGCCTGCCGCGCAAGGAGCTGTACGAGGCGTGGGAAGTGGCGCGGCGCGTGCGCCGCCTGTTTCGCGGCGGCCGGGTGGTGGATCTCGCGGCCGGGCACGGCCTGCTCGCGCACGTGCTGCTGCTGCTGGACGACTCGTCGCCGAACGCCGTCGCGATCGACCGGCATCCTGCGGCATCGAGCGCCGCGCTGCACGAGGCGCTGACGCGAACGTGGCCCAGGCTTCGAGGCCGCGTGAGGTTCGAACGGCGAGCCCTCGAAGAATTCCCGACCGACGGCGGCGACATCGTCGTGGCGAGCCACGCATGCGGCGCGCTCACCGACGTGGTTCTCGAGCAGGCCGCCGGCGTCCGCGCGCGCGTCGCCGTTCTTCCGTGCTGTCATCATCTCGCGTCGGCTGACGCCAGAAAGCTGGTTGGATGGGTGGACGGCGCGCTGGCGCTCGACATCGCACGCGCACACCGCCTCGAGCAGCACGGCTATCGCATCTGGACTCAGACCATCCCGCGTGCGATTACGCCGAAGGCCCGGCTGCTGATTGGGGCGCCTCTTTCGTGAACTGACGGACGGTGAATGAGACCGCGGGGAATAGAACCATGCGTGCGACCCCAACTGCGGACATCCAGGCGCTGGAGGAAGCGCTCGACGCGGCGGAGCGCGACGCTCGCGCGCTTGTTTCGGGGCTGACGGACGAGCCTGGCGGGTGGCGCGCCGGGCCCGGGTCATGGAGCGTCGCGGAATGCCTGGACCATCTGGCGACGGCCAACCGTGTGTACCTCCGGGCCATGCAGCCTGCCGCTGATGATGCGGTCGCGGAAGGGCGCTGGCGCCGGAGGCCGGCACAACCAGGATTGATCGGCGGATGGTTCGTGCGCACGCTCGAGCCCCCAGTGACGCCCCGCTTCAGAGGGAAGGCGCCGAAGAGCATCCGGCCGCGCGTCTCCCCGGTACTCAGCGACGCGGGGGCTCTGTTCCTGGCGTCCCAGGAGGAGGTCCGGCAATTCCTGAGGGCCTATGCAGGCATCGATCTCGCCGGGGTGCGATTCCCGAATCCGTTCGTCCGAGGTGTAAGGTTCAGCCTTGCCACGGGACTGCACGTGATCGCGGCCCACGAGCGCCGGCATCTCTGGCAGGCGTGGCGGGTGCGCCAGGCGGCGGAGCGGGCAGGCTCCTGAGCCTGCCCGTCCCCCAATCTCCTACCATTCCGCGCGCACACCGAGCCGCATCCTGCGCATGCCGGCCTGCTGGATCGCGCCGGACGCACCCCCGATCGCGCTGATTCGCCCCGCGGTCACGTTCGTCGGCGTCACATTCAGGTTCGGATTCGCGTACTGAGCCCAGTTGAAGATGTTCGTCGAGGTCAGTTCGACCCTGAGCGTCGGCGCCCCGGCCCGATCGTGCAGCCGGAACCGCTTGTGGATCCCGAAATGCCACAGGTTGAGCCCGGGTCCTTCGATGGCGCCGCGTCGCGCCGTGCCGAACCGGCCGACGGGCGCGGCTCCGAACGCCGTCACGTCATACCACGCCGCGATCGTCGGATCGTCGAGAGCGGGGTCTCGCAACTGGTCCGGCCGCACCGTGACCGTCGGACGCGCGTTCGCCGTCGTGAACCGCGTGCCTGTCGGATCGGGCATCGAGATTGTCGGCGTCAGGAACAGCCCGCTCTGCAGATAGCCGACACCGGATACCTGCCAGCCGCCAAGCGCCATGTCGACGAGCCGCGGCGCACTCGACAGCCACCTGCGCCCGTTCCCGAACGGCAGGTCGTACATCACGGCGCTCGTCAGGCGGTGCCTGGGCGTTGCGCTGTCGCGGCCGCGGTCCGCCTCCAGGTCGAACGGATTCTCGATCCGCGCCGTCCATTCCTGCGTGTCTCCCTCGTCGCGAGCCGCGGTGTAGGCCACCTGCATGAACAGCCCTTTCGACATGCGGCGCTCGGCCTCGATCGTCACGCCGTGGTAGTCGTGGGACGCGCCGTTGTCGGCGTAGGAAATGTCCGGATACTGCGGGAACGGCCGCGGCTTCTGCGCATACAGGCGGTCGTCCGGCTCCGGCGCGTTCGCGTCGCGCGTGTACCACATCTCGCGGCCGAGCGTGGCCACGTACGAGAGCCGGAACCCCGTGTTCCACCGCTGGTGCTCGGCTGTCAGGTTCCACTGATGGCTGTACGGAAGCTGCAGCTTCGGATTGACCGCAAGCGGCAGCGCGATTGACGCGGGCCCCGCCGTGCCGGCGGCCGGGAACACGCGCGGAAAGACGACCGCCGGCATCGCCGGATTGGTGAACGCCGTCTCCTGGAACACGAACGGAGCGCGGCTGGCCCACAAATCGATCGGCATCATGTCGTAGTAGAGGCCGTAGCCGCCACGAACGACGGTGCTTGCCCCACCGAGGGGCCGATAGGCAAAGCCGAGGCGCGGGGCGATGTTGTTCATGTCGGTGTGCATCAGGGTCCGCGATGGAAGTCCCAGGCTGCCGGCACTGACGATATCCACATAGCTCGTCGGCATCAGCGGCGACACCTTGCCGATCGCGCCGTCGGGCACGACGATGCTGCCGGTCGCGATGTCGAAGAAGGCCAGCCGATCGCCACGCTCGAACCAGCCTGGATGGATGTCGTACCGCACGCCGAGGTTCACGGTGAGGTTGCGGGTGACCTTCCAGTCGTCCTGCGCGAAGAAGTCGTACACGAACCGGCGCCGCAGCGCCGGGGCCGGCGGGAAGGCGCGGGATACGGTGTTCGGCAGGCCGAGCAGGAAATCGGCATACGCATGTCCGGTGAACCGTCCGGTGAAGTCGGCGGCACCGAACAGGTTGGCGGGGGCCGTCAGCTCCTCCCAGTCCGTGCGGCGGATTTCGACGCCGCCTTTGAGCGAGTGCGCCCCCCGCAGCCACGTCGTCTGGTTCGTGAACTGGTTGATGCGATTGAGGAACCCCGGGTTGCTGGCATCGATTTGCGACAGGCCCGTCAGGCCGAGCCCTGGAAAGGAGGTCTTGAACACGCCGCCGACATCGGGGAGTTCCGGCGCCAGCCCGACGAGCCCGAGGGACCCGGTCACTTCGCGCCCGCTCAGCGGGCCGGAGATCGGGTTGTTGTTGTACGTGTGCCCGAATCGCGCTTCGTTCACGAGCATCGACCCGATCAGGCGCGTGTACGACAAGGTGACCGCCTTGTTCTGGCGGAGCTGATTCCTCATGCCGAACGCCGGCAGGTTCCCCTCCCAGACGGGGTTGGTGGCCTGGTGCATCGTGACGCGGGCGAAGACGCGATCCGCGTTCGAAAAGTTATGGTCGAGCCTGGCGGTCGCATAGTACGGCTTCGACCGCTCGGTCGGTACGACCTCGCGGTAATTGTTGGCGCGCAGCACGCTGGCATCGCCGGTGTTCGGCAGGGGATAGAACCGCTCCTGGATCCTGAGCGACACCGGGTTCAGCGCCGATGCAGGAATGCGCCCGTCCTGGTACACCTCGCCGGTCAAGGGGTTCCGGATGGGGATGCCCAGCGCTGAAAAGTCGCCGCCGCGCCACGGCGCGATCGGCACCGTCGGGTTCAACGTCGCGGACGTCGCGCTCCCGTTGACCGTCTCCCCCGATGCAAACCAGAACGTGCGGCTGTGCCCGTTGTACACCTTCGGAATCACGAGCGGGCCGCCGACGGCGAATCCCGGAAAGTGCAGCACGCCCGCCTGCCGCGCACCAGAGAACGGATTGCGCGCCCGGAAGGCGGGGCTCTGGTAGTAATCGAACACCGCCCCGTGGAGCGTGTTGGTGCCGGACTTCGAGACGATCGTCACCTGGCCCAGGCTCGGGAACTCGGCGCTGTTGTTCGCCAGGTCGATCTTCACTTCCTTGAACGACTCGACGTAATTGGCCAGCGGTCCGATGGGGGTCTCTCCCACGCCATCGCTCATCGTGGTGCCGTCGATCGCGAACTGCGACTGGTTGTACTTGCTCCCGGCGAACGAGTACGTGCCGCCGCGCGTCGCCAGCATCGGCGTGATGGCCAGGTACGACCAGACGCCCGGATCGTTGAGCGGGAGCGTGCGGAGCTGCTCGGCGGTCCGCGTATCGCTGATGCGCGCCGTATCGAGCTCAATCGGCGCGTTGCCGCCCGAGACCTCGACCGCCTCCTCCAGCCCGCCGACTTCCAGGCGGGCGTCGATCCGGCGCATGTCGCGCGTCACGAGCCGGACGTCGGTCGCGATGAACTCGCGAAAGCCCGCCGCGCGGATGCTCAGCATGTAGGGGCCTTCGCGCAGCTGCTGCACGGTATAGACGCCCTCGCTGTTGCTCGTTGTCTTTGTCGTCACCGCCGTCTCGAGATTCGTCGCCGTGATCTCGGCACCGGTCACGATCGCGCCGCTCGAATCGGCGACGGTGCCCGTGATGGCGGCGTAGGTGGTCTGGGCGGCCGCCGGCGCCGGCAGCAGAACGAACACAGCACTGAGCGCGGTTCCGAGCAGTGCCGCCGCAAGTCGCGAGCCTGATACGGTGCGCGCCCCGTGCGAGCGGGTCGCCGGGTGCGATTGCACGAATAAATGCATGAGAGTCCTCCCAACAACCGGTGACCGGGACCGCCGCGAGCTGTACACACGCGCGGCGCATCCGCATCGACGCGAGGTGAAAACCTCGCGTTCCGACCGTCTTTCTCTGTGAACGTGTCGCGGATGTTCGCGGGCGGGCGCCCGTGACGTTGAACGAGTCCGCGAGCGTGCCCGGCTCGATGCGTACTGATGGTCGCCGCTGCGCAGTCCGCGTGGAAGGGGGGGAGCTGCCACTCTGCGCGTCGATACGAGAGCGACGCCGCCACATCGTCCTGCATCTCGGTCCGTAACGCCACAGCAAAGTGCGGCGGGACCGGAATTTTTTCGCAATCGTCACACCTAACGGCTGAGCCAGGCGCTCGATGATCCGGGGCGCTCGCGGGGGCAGGCGCCCTCCCTGGCTCGCTACGGCCTGATCACCAGCCGGGCGTAGAGGCTGCGGCCGTTCATGCCGAACGGCGACTGACTGGGAAACGTCTGGATCCCGTTGAACGAGTTCACGGTGATGTTGCGATCGGGGAAGACGTTGAAGAGGTTCTGCCCCCCCAGCGCCACCGTGAGCTGCTGAGAGGCACGGAACGAGACCTCGACGTCCGTCAGCCATCTGGGCCTGAACGTCTGATCGTCAGCGGGGGCAAGGGTGAAGCTGCAGAACTCGCCGTAGCGCGCCAGGTTCACGTTCGCGCCCCAGCGGTTCCGCCGCCAGTCCGCTCCCGCGCGCAGGCTGTCGTGCGGCTGCCCGCACTCGATGCGGCGGCGCTCGATGCGGTCGAACAGGGTCTGCTCGAAGCCCGCCAGTCGCTCCGGCGTGGCCACGGCGCCGACAATCTTCGTGCGGGTGTTGTTATACGAGGCGTTCAGCCGCAGGGTCCCCGCAGTCGCGAGCGCCACGCGGTAGTTTGCGGTGAGATCGATGCCGTTGGTGCGTGTGTCGATCGCATTGGTGAAGAAACGGCCGCTGTTTGCGCCGAAGGGGGCGAGCAGCTCCGTGATGCGCGGTCCCGTGAAATTGCCGGAGAGCACGACGCGCTCGTCGATCGCGATGTGGTAGTAATCGACCGTCACGTCGAAGCCGGGGATGGGCGTCAGGACGACGCCCGCGCCGGCGTGAGTGGAGTTCTCCGGCTTCAGCGGCTGCGCGCCGAGCACCTGCGCGGCCGGCGACCTCACCGGGAGCGTGAGCGATTCAAAGGGTACCAGCCCCTGTCCGGGAACGTTGATGAAATTAGTCGCCGTCGATGAAAAGAAGGACTGCCCGAGCGAGGGGGCGCGGAAGCCCGTGCTCAACGATCCTCGGGCGACGAATCGGCGGTCGGGCTGCACGCGCACCGTGACCTTGCCGTCCACGGTGTTGCCGAAATCGGAGTAGTGCTCCGTGCGGCCCGCCACGCCAAGGCGGAGCCAGTCGAGAAC
>JALZOC010000180.1:1113-6040 GCA_030857365.1 Acidobacteriota bacterium | reverse complement strand
CGCCGCGAGCGCGGCGGCCTTCCGGCCCGCCGCTCCCCCCACCGCGCGCCGCCTCCGGGCGCGATACACTGACGCCCGATGCCACCCGCGAGGACGCCGCCCCTGCTTCCACCCCCGCACACCACGATCGAGACGAACCGCGGCACGCTCCGCTTCTATCTCGGCGACTGCCTGGACGTGCTCGCCGCCATCCCGGAAGGCATGGTCTCGGCGATCGTGACCTCTCCCCCCTACAACCTGGGCGTGAGCTATCGCAGCTATGACGACACGCTGCCGCGCGATCGATACCTCGAGTGGACGGGACGCTGGGTCGCGGCGGCGCGGCGCGTGCTCGCGCCGGCAGGATCGCTGTTCCTGAACGTCGGGACGAAGCCCACCGACCCGTGGACCGGGATGGAGGTCGCGATGGCGGCGCGCCCGCACCTGCAGCTCCAGAACACGATTCACTGGATCAAATCGATCGCGATCGACAAGCAGGCCGCCGGCGCGGCGGTGGACCTCGAGCGGGATCTCGCGGTCGGCCACTACAAGCCGATCAACAGCCCGCGGTTCGTGAACGATTGCCACGAGTTCATCTTCCACTTCACGCCCCACGGACGGACGCCGCTCGACCGCACGGCCATCGGCGTGGCGTACCAGGACGCCTCGAACATCAACCGCTGGCAGACCGGGGGCAGGAATCTGCGATGCCGCGGGAATGCCTGGTTCATCCCGTACGAGACGATTCAGAACAGGGCAAAGGACCGCCCGCATCCGGCCACGTTCCCGCCGCGAGTGCCGGAGTACTGCTTCCGGCTCCATGGGCTCTCGCGCACGGGGCTGACGATGGATCCGTTCCTCGGACTCGGCAGCACGGCCGTGGCGGCGGCGCAGCTGGGGCTGGATTTCGCCGGCATCGAGATGGACGAGCACTACCTGGCTGAAGCGATCGCGCGGACGAGGGCGGTGCTCTAGAACAAAGTGCCAGGGCGCCAAAGTGCCACGGGTGCTGAACTGGCGGCTCGAAAAAAAGGCCCGGCATTCCGAAGAGTGCCGGGCCGTCAGCGTGACCGAGGGAAACGCGCGCTCTATCTGAAGCTGTAGCGCAGGCTGATCTGCATCCTGTACACGTCGCTGAGCGTGGCGGTCGACTCGAGAGGCGTGGTGATCAGCTCGTTGTTAATCGTGCGGAGCCGGTATTGCGCTCGCCCTTGCGCATCCACGGGACCACCCTGTGCGCCGGTGGGTACGATCAGCGGCTGGCTGCTGAGAACGATGCGCTGGCTCACACCCCAGTTCTTGTTGAGCAGGTTCCCGACATTCTGGATGTTGAGTCGCACCTGGAACGCGTTCCGCGCCCCTCCCAGGCTCGCGAAGATCTCCTGCCCGATGCTGAGGTCCATCCGGCGGACCATCGGCAGGAACACCCCCCCGCGCTCGGCATACTGGCCGCGGCGTTTGCTGAGATAGTCATCTGCCTGGATATACGCCTCCCAGGCCTGGGCCTGTTCGGCGGCGGTATAGATTCGTCCCGCGGCGGTGTACTGCTGGAAGTTCATTTCGGACGTGTCCCGCGGAACGTAGATCAGGTCGTTGCTGGTCCCGCCGTCGCCATTGAGGTCGCCGGAGAAGGTGTAGCTGTCGTTGCCGATCGTCCGCCCTTCCCAGAACACCGACACGCTCGTCGCGCTGTGCTGGAACAATTCCTTCGAGTACGCCGCCGCCACGAACACGCGGTGTCCGGGAGAGTTGGATGAATAAGCCAGTGCCGGGTTGTTCGGATCCCCCGTGTGCGGGTTGTTGTTCCACGAACCGAGCGCGATCGAGCCGGGATCGACGGTATTTCTCGCTTCACCGTAGCTGTAGGCCGCCTTCAGCAGGAACCCGTTGCTCAGTGTCTTCGACGCCGACCCGGAGAGGTTCCACGACCGCCCGACGTTCTGGTTCTGGAGAACGACTGCGCTCGACACATTGCTGTTGATGCGGTTGACCAGGTAGCGCGCGCGGCCATCCGGCCCGGCAAAGCCACCGGTCGGCGCCGGCAGATTCGCATTGATGTACCGAACGCCGTTCACGTCGCGGTTGTAGAGGAACTCGGCCGTGCCGATCACGCCCCACGGGAGCCTGTGGTCGACGCCAATGTCAGTTCTCCATGTCTGGGGGAATCTGAAGTCCTGCTCCGTCAGCGCCAACGCGTAGCTGCTCGCCGGCGCGCCGGTCACCGTTGCGGGCTTGTAGCGATCCGGATTCGGGTTGAATGGCCTGGCGCGCGTGTTGTCCAGCTGCTCGGACCCGGTGAGCACACCCGTGGTGCCGATCTGATTGGAAATCCAGACGTACGCCGGCCGCCCGGTGAAGATGCCGGAGCCCCCCCGCAGCTGCGTGTTGCGGTTGCCGGCCACATCCCAGTTGAACCCCATGCGCGGCGACCACAGAACCTTTGGGTCTGGAAGCTTCGCGGTCTGGTACTGCACCGGGTTTCCAGACCGGTCTCTGAACGTCATCGCGTCCGCCAGCGGATTCTGGTTCCCGGTCTCGGCGAAGAAGGGCACATCGAGCCTGAGCCCCATTACGACCTTCAGATTCCTCGCGACGGCCCAGTCGTCCTGCGCGTACACCCCCGCGTAGGTGACGTCGAGCGGCTGCACCGGCTTGTCCTGCCCCGGAATGTTGTTCCAGCTGACCTGGAATCTGCGGAGGTCGACGGGAGACACGGTCCGGTTCGGATTTCCGAGCGCGTCGTTCGCGTCCGTGTAGAAGTCCTCGAGCGAGTTGTAGACGTACACGCTCTGCGCTCCGGAGAAGAACACGTTTTCGGACCGGTATTTTTCGTAGCTCGCGCCGAACGTCTGCGAGTGCTTCCCGCCGAAGCGCGTGAAGTTGTCCTGGAGCTGGAAGGTGTTGTAGCGGAGCTCGTTGTTCGGCGTGAAGGGCTCGAAGCCGAACGACGTGTAGGTAGCGCCGTCCTTCAGGATGTCGACGAACGGGAAGAACTCCCCCACAAACCCGCGGCTCTCGTCCTGGTGCGTATACCCCACGATCAGGTTGTTCGACATCGTCGATCCGAGCACGGTGTTCAACTCTCCGATGCCGGAGCGAATGTTTTCGAGAATCTGGTAGTTCGAGCGCTGGAAGTTTATCGCGTCGAGCCTCGTCCGGCGGTTCCCAAACCCGAGCGAGCTCGAATTGGAGACGAGCTGGTCGGTGCTGGAGTCGAGCTGGTTGTAGCGGAACACCAGCTTGTTGCGGTCGCTGACGTTGTAGTCCGTCTTCAGGAGGAAGCGCTTCGCGGGTACCGCGAAGTCGTAGCCCTGGTATGGCCCCGTCTCGTAATTGAACCGCGACTGAAGAAAGCTGCTGAGGGCATCGAGGTCGGAGGCGAGCACCCGCGTGACGTTCCCGGCCACCGGCTGACCTCCCGGATTCGCCTGGTATGTCGTGCCGGGCTGTGTCAGCGATTCGTTTTCGTAGTTCACGAAGAAGAAGAGCTTATTCTTCTTGATCGGCCCGGCGGCCCACCCCCCCGTATTGCCGAACGAAAACGTTCCAGGATTGACGCTCAAACTCTTTGCCTGGGTGCCGACCATGCTCTCGTTCCGGAACATGCGGTACGCGGAGCCGCGGATCTGATTGCTGCCGCTTCGTGTCACGGTGTTGACCGAGGCGCCGACGAAATTGCCCTGGCGCACGTCATACGGCGCGATGTTCACCTGGATCTGTTCGATCGCGTCGAGTGAAATGGGCGCGACGCCGCTCGTATCCCCCGGCGTATTGCGCAGTCCGAACGAGTTGTTGAAGTAGGCGCCGTCGACGGTGATGTTGTTCATGCGGGTGTCCTGGCCGGCAAACGACATGTTGCCGCCGTACTGCGGGGTAAGCCGCACGATGTCCTGCAGGCGCTGCGAGACGGACGGCAGCGCGGCCAGCGTTTCCCGGCTGACCGACGTCGCCGCGCCTGTGCGCTCCGAGCTCATGATCGGATCGGACTCCGCCGTGACGGTCACGCTCTCCTGCACCCCCGCAACCTTCAGGCTGAAGACAATGTCTTGGGCCACGCCGAGCGACAGCGTGATGTTGTCCTGCACCTGGGTCTGGAAGCCCGGGAGCGTCGCGGTCACGGTGTAGGGACCGCCCACGCGCATCCCTGGAATGAGGAACCGCCCCTCGGTATTGGTGGTCGCCACGTACGTCGTGCCCGACGGGATGTGCACGGCCGTGACCGTCGTGCCGGGCACCGGCTGCTGCTGTGCGTCGGTGACGACGCCCGTGATGTTGCCGGTGGTCACGCCCTGCGCCAGCAGCGAGCCACCCCGCAGGATCGCGACGACGAGGAGAAAGAGGAACAGAATCGCGCGGCCGAAACGGGAATTCATCGACTAGTCTCCAGGGGGAAAAACCGGGACGAACGTCGGGAGGGGTATAGCACAACTATAGCAGAATGAGCAGAGCCGCGGTGTAACAGTGGAGTGACGAGACGAGCCACCACTGCCGGCTCGCCACGGCTGCGGCTACCTGAGCCGAACGACGATCGAGCACCTACCGGCGGGCGGCAGGCGCCTTTGTAGGCCGCAGCGTGTATTCGGTCCGGTAGCGCAGGTCGGCGTTAGGATGTTTCACCTTGAGCTCGACCTTGCGGCGTCGCTGCGTCGGGTCGGGATTGGTCGAGTAGTACCCGAGCACGTAGTAGTCGCTCGTTTCGGCATCGATCCGCTTCAACGCCTTCATGAAGTCGTTCTGGTTCACGGTGGCGAAGCCGCCCGTCTGCTCGGCGATCACGCGCAGGCTGTTCTGCGACGTCGTCACGTAGTTCTGGTAGTCCATCATGTCGATTTTCTGATCGAGGTCAGGCCCGCCGACGAGACCCCGCGGGTCGATCGTGTAGATGGTGGCGTTCGCGCGATTCGCCTGGCGTGTGAGCTCGGCGAGCTCGGAGGCGAGATCCGCGAAG
>JALZOC010000180.1:0-1103 GCA_030857365.1 Acidobacteriota bacterium | reverse complement strand
TCCGCGAAGCTGAACTGGTTCCCCTGCCGCATGAAGGGGTTGGTATCGCTGACGTTCGAATTCCCACTCCCGTCGTCGCTGCCGCCGCCCATCATGCCGCGATAGCGTTCCTTGTCGTTCTGCTTGCGCGTCTCGGAGAACGGGTTGAAGTCGTACCCGTTGCTCACATAAACGAAGGCCTTGCGCCGGTTGTGCACCGACTCCAGGTTCTTGAGAATGTCGTACGCCGTATCGAAGGCGACGTGCGCCCGGTAGCGCACTTCGGATGGGCCCTCCGCGCCGAGCGGCGCATCGAGGATCTCGGAGGGCTTCAGCCCCGCGCCAGAAATCTTCGCGATGGCCTCGTCCAGTCGCTTGCGATCGTAGGTGAGGTCGATCGAGAGCGACGAGGGGCCGCTCGAGACGATCCCGAACATGTCGCCTTCGTGCACCAGTTCCTTCGAGATCTTCTTGAACAGATCCTTGATCCGTCCGGTGTTGTTGAAGTCGAGGTGCAGGTCGTCGACGAAAATCAGCCAGATACGTCCCGCGGCATCGCTCGTCGGCTTGGTCGGGGGAAGGATGATGCCTTCCATTTCGGGCGGCGGCGGCGGCGCTGCGGCGTTGAACACGCGGCCGCCGTGCGTCAGCACGAACGAGATGACCTCCTGGCGGACGCCGTCCTCCAGCACCTCGAAATCGTCCTTCTTGAGATCCGCAATGAACTGGCCGTTGCTGTCACGCACGATCACGTCGGTCGTGACGAGGTCGATCGATCGGCGGATCACGCCTCCCTGGGGGCTCCCGGGCGTCTGTGCAACGCCTTCGGCCGGCACGGCGGGGGTCTGGGCGCTGGCCGCGCCCCCCGCAACGACGAGCGCCGCCGCGGCGCACGCCTTCAGCGTTCGAGAAAAGTGAACTGCTCGCATGGTTCGATTATACAGACAGGTTACCGTCATCTCTCGTCGGCGGCCGGAACGTCCCGCCTGCCGGGTTCCTCGTCCACCGGTGTTCCACTTGTGCTTCGCCCATCGTCGGCCGGTGTCGCCTCCGGCGCGTCGCCGGCCGCGTGACCGGCGGGCGCAACCGCGGCCGCGGGCGGCCCGGTCTCGCCGGGCCGCCCC
>JALZOC010000179.1 GCA_030857365.1 Acidobacteriota bacterium | reverse complement strand
CCCGTAGTGCGAGTACAAACCCTCTTCGTACAGCCGGCTGACCTCGCGGAGGGGGTCGTACTCCGGACTGTTCCTGATTGCGTCACGGGTCATGTTGACAGACACGGTCGAGGTGCTCCAGCTGACGTCCCGAATCCACGACGGCGCCACCAGCACCCGGCGGCCACCCCACCAGTTGCTCGTGTCAACCACGATGTACTGAATGGCCCAAGTGGCGTCGTCAATCAGGAAATGCTCGACATGACCGATCTCGCCGTCCGTCGCGTGTATGTGATACCCCTTGACGACGTCGACGCTGCGGAGATGAGAATCCTCCGGGCGTTCGGTACGCCGGGCCTGCGCATCCGCGATCTCGGCTGCCATATGGGCGCCGGCCAGGCTCCCCGGATACGCCCCGGCGCCCCACAGACCGGCTCCGCCCCAATAGGAGGGATAGCCGTAGTACGCCGCATACTGCGATTCGTGCTGCCGCGAGACGGGACGCTGCGTATCGATATCCGGACTGCCCTTGACCTGCGCGCGAGTCAGCGCGACCTCGAGGGCTCGATCGAGCCAGTTCGCGTCGCGAACCGAGACAGGAGAGATCAACACTTTCCGACCCGGCAGCCACTTGCCGGTGTCGACCACGACGTAACGGACAGCCCATCGCTCGTCGTCGAAGAAGAACGTTGTGACACTGCCGATGTCGCCGTCGCTCGCGCGAATCGTGCAGCCGATGAGATCGTTCGTGTTCCGTAGCATGGTCATCCCCCTTGTTCTTGCTACCAGGCGGCGGCGCGGGTGAGTCGACGAGCGGCTGATGTCGTCGATGGCGTCCCAGGCATCGCGCGTGTCATCGGAGACCGGCTCAGATTCATTTCAATCCCTTGAAATTGTCTGGTCCAGGCTCGTCTGACTTCCCGCAATACTGGAGACACGGGCCACGCTGAGCGCGGGTGAGCTTTCGATTCACTCGAGCTATGGGCGCCGGCTGTTCGTCCTGGAGCGGGCGCTCTCGCGACAGGGAGCTGCAATTCCGGATCCCGCGAGCCCCGACTCCGGCCAGGGAGCTGCAACAGGTCAGCCGTCGTGAGCGGCCCGAGCTGAGGGTCTGGATCCCATGATGCCGTTGAGCCCGTCGCGCTTCCTGGAAGGACGACGCAAGGTGGCGCTCTGTCGTCCACCTCGCGGTATATCGTGAGATCACGCGGAGAGCGACGTGTTCGCACGAATCGGTTCCCATGGGACTCATCGGCACAGTCCGTGCAGCTCGCCCGCGTGTGCGGCACTAGGGCCGGTGCGCCGAGGCTCACTGCGGCTTCGCCAGCCCGCCCACCCAGTCCGGCGCGCGCGCATTAATGACGGATATCTTCTTACCGAGAGTGTTCGCTGTGCGATTCAGCCACGATCCGCCAGGCCCGGCGAACGTATCTGGCCGCCCATACGCGGGATCCTTCATCGCCGCCTCGAGGGTGATGAACTCGTAGCCGCGGCCGCGGATGCGCGCGATCGACTCGCGAAGGCTGATCGAATTCAGCTCGTTGCAGTGGATCAGCAGGATCTGCGGGATCTCTCGACCGAAGAGCTCGACGGACGCCTTCTCGGAGTAGTCGAACGCGACGTCGATCTGTCCGAGATACGCCTCCTTCACCCGTGCCGCCACCTCCGGCATGCTCGCCCGGAGCTGATTGCGATGCGCACTCGCAAAGGTGTAGTCGGCGTAATCGACGGTGACCGGGGCCACGCGGTACTGCCGCTGCTCCAGGAACTCGACAACTCCCTGGTGCACCTCGGCCGTCATGCCCGAGTGCAGGTACGGGTACCGAAACCACACCAGCCGCCCGCCTCGCGCCTCGACGAGCGCCCGCGTGATCACGTCAGCCCTCACCACGTCGTCGCCAAACTGCCAGAGCGGTACGGCGTTGAGACTTGGGTGCGAATAGGTGTGGTTCGCCAGCTCGAACCCGGCGTCGAGCCACCGCTCGAGCACCGCGGCCCTCGCATCGCGTTGTCCGGGGACGTTCAGCTGCCGTTCGTTGATGAAAATGGTCGCCGGCACCTGCTCGCTCTTGAGAGCTCCCACCAGCCCGGCGGACACCCGCTCGAAGTTGGCCAGGTTCTCCAACTCCCCGACGACCGGCCCGTCGTCGATCGTGATCGCGACCTGCCGCTGAGCGGGCGCCGGCTGGAGCAGTGCGAAAAAAAGAACGACGCCGAAGCAGGGCTTCAACATGCCGGGATTCTACCAACTTCGCGCCGCTGAAGCTGCGCGCTGCGTCTGCGCGCCTTCGGCCTGTCAGTCTGGCGGTCGCCCGGCGCTTCGCGGTAATCTGCGGAGCCTTGTGTGCCATGGCTGACAACCCGCAGGACCGTCCGTGACCGGAACGACCGCCCGAACGCCGCTCTACTCGCGCCTCTACTTCCAGGTGCTTGCCGGCATCGCGCTCGGAGCACTGCTCGGGTATCTGCGCCCGGACCTCGGGGCCGCGATGAAGCCGCTCGGCGACGCCTTCATCAAGCTGATCAAGATGATCATCGCTCCCGTGATCTTCTGCACGGTCGTCGCCGGCATCGCGACGATGGGGAACATCAGGGATCTCGGACGGATTGGCGTCAAGACGCTCCTGTATTTCGAAGTAATCACGACGCCGCTCGCGCTGGTCATCGCCATGGTCGTCGTGAACGTGCTGCAGCCAGGCGCCGGGATCAACGCCGATCCCGCCAGCCTGGATCCGCAGGCCGTCTCCGCCTACGCCACGACCGCGCAGCAACTCACGACGGTCCAGTTCCTCCTCAACGTCATCCCGACGACGCTGCTCGACGCGTTTACGAGGGGGGACATCCTGCAGGTGCTGTTCGTCTCGGTGCTCGTCGGCGTCGCGCTGCTCCAGCTTGGCGACCGCGGCGAGCCGCTCCTGGCGCTGATCGACCGCGCGTCGGATGCGCTCTTCGGAGTCGTCCGAATCGTGATGAAGGCGGCCCCCATCGGCGCGTTCGGGGCCATGGCGTTCACGATCGGCACGTACGGAATCGGCACGCTGGTGTCGCTCGGGCGGCTGATGGCGGCGTTCTACCTGGCGTGCCTGCTGTTCATCGGCCTCGGCATGGGGCTCATCGCACGCGTGGCGGGTTTCAGCCTGTGGAAGTTTCTCCGCTTCATCCGCGAGGAGATCCTCATCGTCCTGGGCACGTCGTCGTCCGAGACGGTCCTGCCGCGAATCATGGCGAAGCTGGAACACCTGGGCTGTTCCCGGAAGGTGGTGGGGCTCGTCGTGCCGACCGGCTACTCGATGAATCTGGACGGCACGTCGATCTACATGGCGATGGCGGCAGTCTTCATCGCGCAGGCGACGAACACGCCGCTCGGCATCGGCCAGCAACTCGGCATCCTGGCCTTGCTGCTGCTCACGTCGAAGGGGGCGGCAGGCGTCACCGGCAGCGGCTTTGTGACGCTCGCCGCCACCCTTTCCGCGATCCCGACCCTTCCGATTGCCGGCCTGACGCTGCTCATCGGGATCGACCGGTTCATGTCGGAAGCGCGGGCGATCACGAACCTGATTGGCAATGCGCTCGCGGCAGTCGTCGTCGCACGCTGGGAAGGGGCGATCGACATGGGGCGGATGCGACGCATTCTCGACGGCCAGGACGACGGGGAGCCGGTTCAGCCGATCGATGCAGCCGCGATGGGCGTCACGGCTTCCCGCCGGCCGCCCATCTGACCGCATTCGCGAGCAGCGTCTTGAACGCGAGCAGATCGTGCACGCGCTCATCGTGGCCCAACGCGATGCCGGTGATGCGGGCGGACGGGTGCTGCGTGATCCACACGGCGGGATGCGGCTTTCCGAACTTGACGCTCGGGGAGGTTTCGGCGAGCACCTCGATCGGCGCCGTGCCAGGCGGCAGCTTCTCCGCCTCCGCGTTGACGTAGTAGAGCTCGTCCTCTATCTCGAACGACTGCGGGACGCCCTTCATCACCGGGTGATCGGGCTTGACCGCGTTGACCGAGAACTTCGCGATGCGGTCGTGACCGCGCGCCCCGCCGCCGACGATAGCGGCATTCAGCTCCGGCCACTGTGCGTAGCCGTACCAGGTGCCGGGATGCAGCATGACGAGCCCCTTGCCGCGGCCCGCGAAGTCGAAGAGCGCCTTCCGGTACTCCGGCGTGTCGAAGAACTGTCGGTTCACGCTGATGACCGCCACGTCCGCGTTGCCGAGCTCGGCGGCCGCCTGGTCGCGGTCCTCGGTGTAGTTCACGCCGAATCCGGCGGCGTCGAGCGTCGCCACGTCGGTTCCGCCGAAGAACCGGCCGAAGTCGTGAGAGCTTCCGCCGCCGATCACCAGCACCTTTGTTTTTCCCGGCGTCCATACGATCGGCTTCTCTTCAGGAAGAGGAGCGTCGCCGCGCCCTCCCTGTTTGGGTGTTGACGCGACGGCGGTCGCCGGCTGCGCAGCAGTCGCTGCACCTGCCCCGGGGGCCGCCGCCTGTGCCGCGGGCTCCTCGCCTGCGGTGATCGCCACCGTGGCGGGCACTGCGTCGGTGTCGAAGCTTTCCAGCACGATCTTCGACAGCGCCGCCCTCTTCCCGAGATTCAGGGCGAAGTAGCGGACCTGGCCCCGCCTCGTGAAATCGCCCGCGTCTCTGCTGCCGGGCACATCCGCGCGGACGCCCGTGTCGGCGATGTGCTCCCCATTGTTGAGCACGTGCTCTTCCCTGGTGCCGTCGGCGAAGTAAACCTCTACCTTCAGGGCAGGACGGCCACGTGCCGCGTCGCCGCCCACGGGCCAGGCCCACATGCCCACGCCTCCGAGAAAGTGCAGGCTGGCGGCGACAGCCTTCGTCGGGATCTCGACCCGCCGCGGAAACTCGTCAGAGACATTGCCATTGCCGGGGCCGCCCTTCAGAGCCACCAGGTTCATGCCGGTCACGGACTTCGCGGGGTCCATCACCGAGAACGGCACACCCGAGACGGTCACGTCCCCGAACCTGTGCAGCGCGACGGTGTCGTCGGCGTTCTCGTCGCGGCTGAAGCCACGACGGCTGCTCGCGGTGAACGCCTCCCGCAGGTCGATCACGCGGAACTTCTGATCGCCGGCCGCCATGAACGTGATGATGTCGCGGAGCGCCTCGGCGCCCATCGACTCGAGCCCCTCGGGCATGAGCGACCGATGCGTGTTCTCGCGCGTGGCGATGTCCTCCTTCTTAATCTCCACGTCCAGGCCGTTCGCGTTGCGCAGTGTCAGGCCCGCCGAGTTCTCGCTGACGATCACCCCCGTGAGGGTCTCTCCCTTTTTCGTCGTGACGTTCCACTGCCAGAAGCTGGGATCGACTTCGCGGTTCGGATCGACAATGTGGCCGAGCAGCTCCGAGCGGCCGTGGACGCCGATGCCGTCGAGCGGCGGACCCACAGTCGTCCCGAGGTCTCCGAGCTTGTGGCAGCTGGCGCAGGCGCCGCTGAAGAGCGCCCGGCCTCTCGCCGGATCGCCCGGCCGCTCGACCTCGGGCAGCAGCGCGGCGAGCACGTCGGCTCGCTGCCGGACCTGGGGTATGAGGGCGTCGAGGAGCGACGACGCCTGCTGAGCGACCTGACGGTTGGGATGCGTGCGCAGCCGCGCGACGTTGGCGGGCCCGAGTTGTCCCGGCGTGACGCGGCCCGCCTTCATCGCCTCGAGCAGCGCAAGCGCCGATTCGGGGCGCTTCAGCATTTGATCGAAGATGGGCGTTGACCCGGTGCGCGCGAGCGCGGTGACGAGCACCCCGTCCACATCCGCGCCGGCGTTGTTGCCGAGCGTTACGATCAGCCGGGCTTTCAAGGCGTCCGAGACCGCCGGGTCGGAGAGCTGCGGCCCGACGGCTGTGAGCACCGCCGCACGCTGCGAGGGCATCGCGATCAGGCTCGCGACGAGCTCCGCCCGCCGGTCGTCGGTCGCGCGGGCGTCGCCGAGCTCCTTCAGCAGGGCGGCAGCCCGCGTTTCCGCGGCCGCCTTCAGCGCGCCCGCCGTATCCCACTTCGCCACGATCGGCAGCGCCGCGGCCGTCGTCGCGGGATCGTCGAGAAGCGCCTGCACGGCT
>JALZOC010000178.1 GCA_030857365.1 Acidobacteriota bacterium | reverse complement strand
CGCTCAGCTTCGGTTCGAGATTCGCGTCTTCACCCGCGTACGGCGCGGCGCCGCTTGCTCAATCCGCTGAAACTCCGTCATTCGTGCAGGCTGGAAAGCGGTACGCGTTTACGTGGTCGGGCGGCGGCCCTGCGCAGACCTACACTGTCAAAGCCGTTCGCCCGGACGGATGGGTGCTCGTCGACGTGGCCGAGGAGACCGTGAACCCCGTGTACCTCGTACCGGGCGAATTCCCGACCCGCTGGCTGAATGTCGCGCTTGCGATCTCAATCCAGGAGATGCGGCCGGTCACTCCGTAAGGGCGAGACCGCGCGGGCTCGTCCCGTAAAAGGGACGCCAGAGACTCTCGACGTAGCGGCTCGTTCTCTGGCACAGTTCTCGACCGCTTCATCCGGGTCTGTCCTCACCGTCGAGCGGGGCTTGGCAAGCGCACGAGCGCCGCCGCGGACGGCAGGGCGTCCTGCGACCGTTCAACATCCGGTGCAGCGGCTCGGCACCTTCGCAATGGCTTACGCGTCGGCGCCCGGCTGCGCAAGCCACTCGCGCATGGGTGCGGTCGACGAACACCCTCAGAATCGCGTACGAACGCCAAGGCCAACGCGAACGACGCGTCTGCCCAGTTCGAGGTCGGTGCGTACCTTGTCATTCGCGCCGGCGAGCAGATGGAGGCGTATCAAGGCGACCAGCCCGACGTGCCTGGCGCTGGCGGCGAGGTCCGCTCCCAGAACCAGCGGGATGGCATTGCGCGCCGTATCGGTTGCCGCGACGATTGTGGGTTTCCGGCAGGAGGCCCGGACGAAATACGACGGACCTCAGTTCGCTCCTGCGAGTCTCCCGCGCCCAGCCGAGTCCTAACACGATATCGAACGCCGCCCCCTGTGAATACCAGGAACGCACCCGGACCAGACCCGCCACGGTAATGGCGCTGACGCGGTTCTCAGTCCGGTAACCGCGGACAGGATTCCCGCCAACCTCACCTTGAAAGTACGCGACATACACCGGTTCCCGGTTCCAGCTCATCTCGCCGTCAATCCCCATGCGCGAAGAGACCCTGCGGAACAGCGCACCACTTGCCCACAGAGCGCGCGGCTGCTCAAGGGTGCTTCGGAACGGTCCACAGCACGCGGCAACATCTCCGGAGGAGCGAACGGCAATTCCGCCACCACCGGCGAGCGCACGTTGTTCCAGCGCCTGAGCGGCACCGGGATCAGCCGATAGCAACGAACCGAACATGGCGAAGACGCCAATAGCGACTCTCCCGCGTATGATCATCATCGGTGCGTTCAACTCGGCGCTGCGTGGCACCCGCGATCCGAGTCCCGACGGATTCGGATGAGGAGCGCCGTCGAGCTCTCCCTGGGCCACACTCATCGAGCGGCGATCGAGGGCGCAGTCAGGTGGTCCTCCATGCATGTTGGACCGCCTCTCTAGGTATTCAAGTTTGCTTGATGCTGTCCGCCGCTAAAGAACGCTGCGCTACGCCGTCAACTCGTCCATCAACGGCAGTCCGTGCTGCCGGCGCGACTCGTTGCCGTCGAACGCGGCGGAGATTTTGTACAGCTCGAAGCGCCCGTCACGCGCCGCAGGCGCCACACGCTTGAGCAGCGTCTGGCGCTGGCGGGGGGTCATCGGGCGGAAGCCCTGCGCAACGGCGAGGTTCTGGCGAAGGATGCGCATGGTGTCGATGCCGCTGACCAGCGTCGCGATCGGCAGGCTCAGGGTGTAGCGCATCGCCTCCTGTGGCGAGACGACGCGCGCGGTCACCGATCGGGCGTCGCCACCAAGACTCTTCATGCCGATCGCGGCGATGCCGCGCCGGTTCAATTCGGGCAGGACACGCTGCTCGAAGCTGCGAAACGACGCGTCAAAGCAGTTGAGCGGGAGCTGGCAGGCATCCCAGGGGTAGTCGTGCGCCAGCATTTGCAGGTGCAGCTCCGGATCCTTGTGTCCGGTGAACCCGACGAACCGCACCTTTCCCTGCTCGCGGGCGCGGTCGAGCGCCTCCACCGCGCCCCCGCGCGAGAAATACCTGTCGGGCTCGTCCTCGAAAATCACCTCGTGAATCTGCCAGAGATCGAGGTAATCCGTCCTGAGCCGGCGCAGTGAGTCCTCCAATTGCCGCATGGCGGTTCGCGCATCCCTGCCGTGCGGGCACGCCTTCGTCATCAGGAAGATCTTGTCGCGGCGTCCGACCAGCGCCTTGCCCATGCGCGTCTCGCTCACGCCTTCGTTGTAGTCCCAGGCGTTGTCCATGAACGTGATGCCGCCGCCGATGGCGGCATGGACCAGCCGGGTCGACTCACGCTCTGTCTTCGGCAGGCCGAGATGCCAGCCTCCCAAAGCCAGAATCGAGACCGGGATTCCCGTTCGCCCGAACGGGCGCATGGGGACTGCAACTGTAGATCTCGCCATCTCACCTCCAAGTCATGTCCGACGTATCCGCGCCGGGTGCGCGGTCAGCATGGTAACCTGCCCGACCTGAAGCGTCCCCAACGAAAGGCTTCTGGGACGTCGCGATTGGCGCAGGTCGCGGCCGCCAGGAACCCGTCCCGTGTTATTTGCCGATCGCGTAGACGGCATCGTCCGAACGGATGAAGAGCCCCCCGCCGGCGACCGCTGGCGAGGCCAACTGGCGCGCGTCGAGCGTGTTGCGCGCCAGCACTTTGGGGATCCGACCAGCGGACAGGGCGATGGTCTCACCATCTTCGCTCACGAGATACACCTTGCCGTCGGCCGCCACCGGCGATGCGGTATAGACGTGTCGCTCCAGTCGACCGGCAGGCCGCGCTCGGCCGAGACGCCCGACGACGCGGGACCCCGCCACGTCGGCCACTGCTGCGCGTGCAGGCTCGCGGCGAGGGCTGCCGCCAGGACGAGAGAAATCAACAGTCTTTGCATGATGGTATCGGTGGTCAGTCGAAGATTCGCCGGACGACGTCGCGGAAGCCGGACCGGACGTCGCCGGCGTCGAGAACGTCGTCCGCATGGTGCGTGACCGCCGTCGAGTCGGAGTAATACGCCGTCACGCTCTTGCGTTTCCGGACCCAGCACCCAAGCCAGGAGCACCCGCGAGCCAGGTAGTCGCGGATCTTGGCGCGTGCCGGCATTCCAGCATCGTCGGCCGCCAAAGCCGTGCCGCGCGAGTTCCCGAAAATCTGTCGCATCCGCCGTGACCGCGCTGCAAGTTCTGCAACGGGCGCATGCTGCCGTCCGCGGCAGTTGCACTCGCCGGCACGGGTGGTTTACGCTTCCCTCGGCGTTTGCAGGACGCCTCCAGTCCGCGGGAAGGGCGGCGCCCACCTGTCACCGTCGTGTTGCGATCATCACACCGACCTTTCTTCAGCCCTTGATGCGGACCTGGGCGCCTTGTGAGGGAGGTCGTCCGTGTCCACGCCGAACTCGTCCCGTCTTCCCGCCAATCTCGAACAGCAACGCAAGCGCGCGAAGGACCTGATTCGGGCCGCGCGCGGCGGCGACGCGGCGGCGCTCGCCCGCATCCGGACCGTTCGCCCCGACACCGCCACTGCCCCGCGATCGCTCACGCTTGCTGATGCGCAGCTCGCGATAGCCCGCGACGGTGGCTTCGACTCGTGGCCGAAGCTCGTGGCCGACCTCCAGGAACGCGACGTCAAGGCGTTTTGCGACGCGGTGCATGACGGTGACATTCCCCGCACACAACAGCTCCTCGCGTCCATCCACGTCCGGAAGCGCATCAACGATCCAATGTTCCCCTTCGGCCAGCGGGCCGCGCACATCGCCGCGAAGAACGCACCGATGCTGAGGACGCTCATCGCCGCCGGCGCCGACGTGAACGTCAAGAGCGAGTGGGAGAACGGCCCTTACACCGTGCTCGACAACACCACCGAGGACACCGCACGATTCCTTCTGGCCCAGGGTGCGACACTGACGCCGAACGTGGCGGCGCGCCTCGGGTGGCTTGACGAGCTGCGGACGCTCGTGAACGCCGATGGAGCGCTCGTTCACGCGCGGGGAGGAGACGGTCAGCAGGCGCTCCACGAGGCGAGGACTGTTGCGATTGCCGATTTTCTGCTGGATCGGGGCGCGGGCATCGACGTGCGATGTATCGATCACACGTCCACCCCCGCACAGTACGCCCTGGCTGACCGCCCGGAGGTCTGCCGGCGCCTCCTCGAGCGCGGGGCATCGCCCGACATCTTCATGGCCGCCCGCCTGGGGGACGTTCCTCTCGCTACCCACCTGCTCGACACCGATCCGGGCTGCGTCGCCGCCCGCATCAACCAGCCGGGATATCCAGCCGTGCCGCCGTTCACGATCTACTGCTGGTCGCTCGGCTTCGGTACGTCTCCGCACGAGGTCGCGTTGAAGTTCGGGAACCGCGACGTCCACGATCTGCTCGTGGCCCGAAGCCCGTCACAAGTGCGCTTCATGAACGCCCTGTTGAGGGCGGACGAGCAGGCAGCGAACGCTGCCGTGGCTGCGGACCCGTTGCTCCTGGCATCTCTCACGCGGCAGGATCATGCCCACCTGGCGCAGGCTATCTTCGACGAGCGATTCGAGGCTGCCGACCTCATGCTCCATCTGGGGTTTGACCCGGCGGCGCCGGGTGTCGACGGAGGGACAGCGCTCCATGCCGCCTGCTGGGTGGGCAGCGTGCGGATGGTTGAACGCGTCCTCGCCCGCGGGGGGGTGCCGCTCGAGGCCAGGGATCCGACCCATCAGAGCACCCCGCTCGGATGGGCCGCATTCGGGTCGGTCCACCGGCGAGCCGCAGGGGCCGATTACCCCGCCGTCGCGGACAGACTCGTCGCAGCCGGCGCCGACATCAGAGCGGCCGGAAACGGCGCCGGCCTTTCGTTGCTGACGATGGCGCAGGGCAATCCGGCGATGCAGGCGGCCTTGCGACGCCACGGCGCGGCATGAAGCCGCTGAGGACCTGACTGGCGATCAGCGGGCCCACGGATAGCGTTGGTACTTCGGGTCGGCTGACAGCGCGTGCGTGCGGAGGAACGCCCAGGCCTTCTTGTTGATGTCGCCGGCGCGATCGTAATACCAGTGGGTGTGCCCTGAGATCTCGGTGAGCTCCGGGGAGAACCCTCCGTCTTTCAACGCATCGCGAGTCGCGCGGACCACCTTCAACGGGAACAGGGCGTCATTGGTGCCGACCCACATGCCGATTGGCGTCTTTCGCGGGGCGCGCTCGATCAACTGAAAGGACGACTCGTGCATGGCGCCGGCGTGAACGGCAACGGCCGCCAGATATTCGGATTCGAGCAGCGCCATCACGAGCGCGTGCCCCGCCCCGGCGGAATGGCCGAACACGTACACACGCCGCCGGTCCACGTCGAGCTGATCGGCGAGCATCTCGATTAGATCGTGGAGAAAGTCCGGACCATCATCCGGCACGCGCCAGCCGGCGGACGTGATCGCGTCGGGGCCGACCAGGATGATGCCTTCCTTCTTCGCGAGGGGCTCCCACTTCTCGAGGAGCGAGCGCCCATCACGTCCCGAGCCGTGCAGGAGAACGAGGAGCGGCGCCGGCGCGGCCTTCTTCGCCGCCGCGGGCGAGAGCAGGTAGTAGGTTCGCGTCTGACCGCCGGAGACGAATGTCTCCTTCGTCATCTTGTCGGCGGCGCCGGCCGAGAGGGGGATCAGCAGGAGCGCCAGGCAGAGCGGCAGTGTGCGCGTCATGCAGGCACTATATACCCGGCGACTGGTGCTGTTTGCCAGCCACTCACTCCCGAGGGTCGTCATTGTGGCCGCGGAGGAATCCGTAAGTACTTCAGTCTTCAATCACGACCAGCAGATTGCGTGGGACCGTTCCGTTTGCCGCCCCGCCGAAGGAACTCGGTGCACCTCCGGGCGCCCCGTGTATGCTGTCCGGTGTATGACCACCCTGGGATGGCTTGGACTCGCGGTACTCATCGCCGTCGTGGCTGCCGTGACGGGCATCAAACCGAAGGGCACTCGCCACGTGGCCCGCACCCGGCTGATGGGAATGGCACGCCTTGCGCTGCTGGCGGTCGTCATCATCATTGCCTACGTCGCGTTTCGCGCTCGGACCTGACAGCCGGTCCCCCCGCGCTGTGCTGAGC
>JALZOC010000177.1 GCA_030857365.1 Acidobacteriota bacterium | reverse complement strand
GCATCGATGACGCCCCCCGCACCATCGAGCTGCCGGCCGATGTCGTTGCGCTTGATGAACGGACGGATGCTCGTTGGGAGCGGCGGCACTTCGTCCGGGTTGAGTGCACGCACGAGTCGTGGCGTGATGAGCACCATCAGCTCGGTTTCTTCGGAGCGCTCCGCCTTGCTGCGGAACAGCGCCCCGATAATCGGAAGCTTGCTCAGGATCGGAACCGCCGCCGTGTCGTCCTGCCGGATGTTGTCGAGAAGACCGGCGATCGCGAACGACTGTCCGTCGCGCAGCTCGACGTCCGTCTCGGCGCGTCGCGTCGTCAGTGCCGGAATGCGGAACCCTTCAAGCGAAATCCCGTTGGCGAAATCCAGCGCGCTCACTTCAGGCCGCACCTTTAGGCGGATGACGTCTCCCGCGATCGTGGGCTTGAAGTTCAGCCGGATACCGAACTCCTTGAAAATGACGGTCACGGTGCCGGTCGCCCCCTGGACAATCGGGACCGGGAACTCGCCGCCAGCCAGGAAGCTCGCCTCCTGGCCGTTGTAGGCGATGAGGTTCGGCTCGGCGAGGCTCTGGAAGCCGCCCCTCGATTCGAGCGCCTTGATCACTCCGCCGATGCCCTCCTGCTTGTCGAAGAAGAAGAGGTTCAGGAAATCGCTGAAAGCCAGACCGTTGGGTTTCTCATCGTCGAAGTCCGGCGCCGGGAACTGCTGCGTCGTCGACCTGGCCGCAAACCTGTTGCGGCTCGCGAAAAGCGACACACCGAGTTCGGTGAGCGCGCGGCGGTTCACTTCCGCGAAACGCACCTGCAGCATGACCTGCTGACTGTCAGTGCCTCCGGGCACCTGCAGCATGTTGATGATCTTGTTCTTCGAGGCCGACAGCGTTGCGATTTCGGCGGCCCGGAGCATGACGTTCGTGCTCGATACCTGTCCGGAGAGGATGATCGCTTCGTCGCTCACGCTGACCACGATGTCCTCGCCAGGGAACAACGCCTGAAGCTGCTGCTCGAGCGTGGTGATCGCGGGCTCGACCACGATGTCGTACTGTTTCCGCTCCGTGGATGACCAGACAATCAGGCTGACGGTTCCCGCCTTCTTGCCATCCACCAGAATCTCCCGGGGCTGAACGACGACGGCGTCTGCGATCTCCGGGTTGGTGATGGCGATGCGGATCACCGCGAAGTCAGTCGCGACCACCGTCGAGCGCCCGGCTGTCACAAGGACGCGCTCGTAAGTCGGCCGAGCCGTCGCGGCAGGCGCCGAAGCCTGCGTCGCCAGAGCCTGGGCCGCCGGAGCGGGAGACGCGGCGGTGGGTGGCTGCTGTGCCGACAGCGGAAGCTGGCACTGACCCCCCAAAAGCGCCGTGAGCACCATCACACTTGTACGGGCGGGGCGCCGCGTGCGCCATCTGGACATGATCATCGAACGATCTCCTCTGAGCGCTTGGCGCCCCTGAACGCTTCGACGGTGTAAACGCTGGGTGGTGCAGCGGCAGCGACAACCGGTTGTACGGGTCTGGCGGGGCCTCGCGCCAGTCTTGCCTTGACCGGGGCCGGGGCCGGCTGGCCGAACAATCCTGCGGTGCGAACTCCACTTGTCGACGTCGCATCCTGGTCCAGCGGGTTGCGGAGTGTCAGCATGATCTGCCCTTCGGACGCCGCGAGCGCCACCCGTTCGCCGTCGTCGGGTGTCACGAGCAGCGTGACGACCGTCGATGGGATCGGTGCGCCATCCTTCGCCTTCTCCTGGTCATAACGCGTTCCCGCCGTCAGCACCTGTGCGTTGCTCACGACAACCCGGGTCGTGCTGTCTTCGTTCTGTGCTTTGCCGGGGAGCGTCACCATGACGTCGACTCGAGTGCCCGGAACAACAAACCCGGCCACGCCGACCACTTCGTTCACCTTCACTGAGATTGCGCGCATGCCTGGGGGGATCGACGGCGGCAGGCCGGCCCCGGCCTCCAGTGCGGCAAGTTTGGAGTTCGTCAGCGGCTCATTCTCGCTTACGGTACTGATGAGGCCTCGATTGAGCACATCCTCGAGCTTCGAAAACGACCCGGCAACCGGGGCATCGGCGGGCCATTTCACCAGCTTGACGTGATCGGCCGTCACGCGAGTGCCGAGCTTCAGCGGATGCTGCGCCACGACCACGTCAACGGTTTTCATATCAGCCGTCCTCGCGGGCATCCGGGAGACAAGGCGATACATTCCGAAGCTGGCGATGGCCGCCAGGAGCACGGCAATCCCGACAACAACAACTGTTCTCTTATTCCGATCCATATAGTCTCCTTCGGTCCTTTGCTTCTAACTGCCGGCTTCGTTGCGCATCTCAGCCACCGCCGTCATAGGCACGGTGGTGTATATGGAGCCAAACCAGCTGCCGATTCCCGGCAGAAACAGGTAGTTGTGCGTGTATCTCACGGTGACACGTCTCGCATTTATGGGCGGTCGGCCTCCCGCCACCGGGATGAGGACATTGGCGACGACAATGTTCGGGTTCGTCAGGGTCGCTGGAACTCGGCCCTGGGTCACGTACGTCCGAACCCTCGCCTCTACATCTGGTGTGAAATAGCCAGGCAGCACCGCGATGCGTGCGCCTTCGCGGGCCGCGTTCGTCACCACCTCATAGCGCTGGAAGATGATCCCGAACTCCGCGATACCGAGTACGACGAGCAGCAGCAGCGGGAGCACGAGCGCGAACTCCACGAGCTGCGCGCCGTCTTCCGAGCGCCAGCGCCTCAGCATGCGTCTCACTTGAGCCATAACGTCACCACTGTGCCGATTGCAATTGGAAAAGCGTAGGCGAGCCGGGGCCCTCTGGCCCCCTGGAGCGTCAACTCAGGCAGGGGACGCCCGCCCGCGACTCGCCAGTGCATCAGCAATACGTAAAGGTTAGACACAGCCTTCCGCAGGTATCCGTATCCAAGCGCGACGATTACCGCTATCACTCCTCCCGCGATGCTTGTGGCGAGCGCCACGATCGCGACCTGCCCAGGGCCAAGCCACGCGCCGACAGCTGCCAGCAGCTTCACATCGCCGGCGCCCATGCCGCGGAGCGCGAACATCGGGAAGAACAGCAGGGCGCCCAGGACAAGACCGGCGAGGCTCCATCCCATCGCGGACAACCCGCCTGTGGTGAAATGAAAGGCGAGGGCACCAAGAGCGGCAGACAATGTCAGCACGTTTGGAATGCGTCGCGTGCGCAGGTCGGAAATGCACGCCAGCGCCAGGAGTGTGCCAACGAAAATGTTTAGAGCAGTCATATTGTGCAACTCGAAACGATGCATGTTCGAAAGAGCTTCCGGTCCGATTCGAGGGTCGTCAGCAACCGCCACCGCCAGGGTCCGGCGTGCAGTCAGAGACGTTTTGCACACCGGCGTCAGCCGCCGTGTACACGTTGAAAACCGTCGTAACCAGCTGCTGCCAGGTCAGGATGGACGCGATGCCGATCAGCGCGCCCAGAAGGGCGTATTCGACGATGTCTTGGCCGGACTCGTCTGATCCGAGCCGGCGCCACATTTCAAACGAATGAACTCTCATTTCGCCATCTCATCCGAAAAAAGCTCTGGGTCAGATTGCCTCATCGAGAATCTGGCCGACAGCGACAAAAAACTCTCTAATCTGAGTGAGCTGAAGAGCTGCGGTGATACAGACCAGCGCGAGCAGGGCACTCAGCAGAGCGTATTCAATCAAGTCTTGCGCATCCTCCTCGCGGGCCAAGCGCGTCAATCGTCGTGTCATCTCACTCTCCACTGCGCAATGCTGTCCACGCGAGTCCAAGTCGCCGGTCGATTGGCAGTGCCTGGGGAACGCCCGGGTTTTATCCCGGTGCGTTCCCAGGCGCTATCTGACTAGACCGCTCCGTCGAGGGCTGCCCCGATCGCAACGAAGATCTCGTTGATGTCGACCGCAAGTGCCTTCATCGTCACGATGCACGCGACAGCGATCAGCGCCGCCAGGAGCGAGTACTCGATCAGGTCCTGTCCCTCTTCTTCACGAACGAAACGAATCATCAGCTTCTTCATGTCATCTCTCCACAAACACAATCTGTCAGTTAGCTGCAGGGAACCCCCTGCCGGGGTTGGTTGGATTCCGTTCCTTGTTCGGCGCCGTGGCGTTGTCGCGCAACGTGTTTCACCAATGTTGGTGAGTGGCCCGCCGGAACGGTCTCGAACCTGGCACAGTCCAGACGCCACCTCGTATCCGCTACGCCCCCGGATCCGGGTGGAGCCGCCACGTCATCCGGCGGCAGTCTCGAAGTTCCGCTAGTTCAGAATCGCTGCGCTCGGCATCACGATTTCGTCGCCGAGCGACGCCGCATACAGCCGAAGCGATAGCCGGCCCGCGGGAGTCAGCGTGAGGAACTCCACGCCGACCTGATGCCGCTCGCCGCCTCCCGGCACCAAGACACAGCGGGCGACCCGCACGTTTTCGCTATACACCGCCCCATTGATCGTGGCGCTCAGCGTGCCGACCGTTCCCTCGGGAATCGCCAACGCGCTCTCGAGAAGGCAGCCTCCGCGACTGATCTCCGCAAGCGCGACGGGCACGTTCCGGCCGAGCAGGCCGACGACATCGGGTGCGAGCGTGCACGTCAGGAAGTCCGTCACGTCAGGCCTGCAAACCTTCATTCGTCGAGTCCTCTTCCGCCACTCGCGCCGGCGCCGACGTCACCGCAAGCTGTACCAAGTGGCGCATCGTGCCCTCCACGATGTGCGGCCGGCAGTCCACGACGGTGACCTGCAACTCCACTTCGCCGGTGCTGCTCACGAGCGACAGCGTCATCTGCTCTCCGGCGCCGACAGGCGCGTCGCTCAGCACGGTGATGTCTCTCGCCGCGGCGTCACGCTGCACGACCACGTCGCGCAAAACGCGGAACTGCCCTTGCGCCGGAGGCGTCTGCCGAAACCGCGGGTACACTCGTCGTCCGGACACTCGCCCTCCGCTGTATGTGAGTCGCCTTCGAAGTGCGCGGCGATAACGAGCGCGTCGTGCTGCTTCGCGTCGTTGTTCACGATGCCCTGTAAGCGCAACGGCGGTGCCGTTCTCGTGCTGCGCGTGTCAGGTCGCTAACCCGTTGATTCAATGAGATCGGACTGAATGCGGCGCCCTCTGATCGGCTCGAAGTGCGGTCAGGGTTGTGCCTCCGGGCAAAACTAATTCCGCAGAAGGAAGACTTTCACCGACGAGTGCCGCGCGTGCGCCGGTTGCGCACCTGCAGCTGTCGGCAGGACCTCGGCACACCTTGATGTTGCGGCTGCACCGAAGGCAGATTTGCACAAGCATCTCCGCACTTCGCCGGATGCCGTTGTATCGATCGCATCCGCAACGAGAACATCACGTGGCCGATCGGCCGGGCGCCCCGGGGGGACTACACGGTGCGCGTGGACTACTGGAGCAACTGCGGCGTGGTGCGCACGGAGTACACGGTTCGAATCAACAATGGCGGGGCCGTGCAGATCGTGAGCGGCTTCTTTACGGGTGCGGGCGATCAGGGTGGCGCCGGTAGCGGCCGAACGGTCACGACATTCTCGCGAGCCTCCGGGCCGACCGCTATCACCGCTCCCGAATCGCTCGACATCAGGACGCCGGCGGCGCTGTCGAAAACTTTCAGCAAAACTCTCGGGTTGAAACGGTAGGGCGCCTGGAAATGACAATGCAACCACTCTTGGTGAGCGCGTGGGCTATGATCGTCATGACCTCTCTGCCCACGCCCGTTCACGCCCAGACAGGGGCGACGGTTCGCGTCACGCACCCCACGGTCGTGCTCGACGCGGCTCGAGGCGACAGCGTCCGCTCGGTTCTGTCGCTTCCGGCGATGTCCTGGAGGTTCTGGACGCCGGGCGCGCAGAGCATCAGCCAGGGGAAGATCGGCTACCACGTCGCGGGGGGCGCAGAGTTCCCGCTTGCGCGCTGGGTTTCGCTTGCCGGCGAACTCCAGTGGGCCACAGTATTCAAAGGGTTGGGGGAGACAGGCGTCTCCGCACGATTCGATGAGGACAATCTCGGCGGAACGACGTTTCGATTCAAGTTCATCGTGGGTCACTGAGCGTTTCCAGGAGTCGCAATGGACCGCACGG
>JALZOC010000176.1 GCA_030857365.1 Acidobacteriota bacterium | reverse complement strand
TGAGTGAAGCGAGCATGGCCCGGACCCCGCGGACGACGCCGATGGTCTGGTTCACCTTGTCGCGCACGGTTCCTTTCACACGTTCCGCCGTCTCGTCGACGCGCCCCATCGTCCCGGAGATGGCGTGATCCACGCGCTCGGACTGCTGGCTCACGCGCGCCGTCACCGACTGGACATCGGCCAGGATGGCGTCCACTTTGAGCCGCAGCGGCGCGATCTGGCGCGCTTCGAGATCCGTCACCAGCTGGGTGACCCGCTTGTAGACGACGTAGCCGCCGATGCCCATTCCGACGATCAAAAGCGCCTCGAGGACGCTCACGGCTGCCATGATCCCGAGCAGCACGTTGGTGGTATGCAGATCCATCGGTTCTTTACGCGGACCAACGGCCCTGCGTCCCCCCCGTGATTTCATTCAGAGAACGCATGCCTTCGCTGGCAGCGGTGCGAGCCTTCTCGACCGTGCCGCGGATTCGCCCGATTTCGTTGACCAAGTCGTCCAGCCGCGGTTCGAACTGGTCGCGGACGCGGCGCCCGTTCTCTGTCATGTACAGCCAGCCCCAGACACCGCCGGCGACGGCGCCCAGACATGCTGCGGCCATTACTCGCGATCGCTCGTCCACAATCCCCTCCTTCTCACGTCCCCGCGGGCGCCCCGCACGGCCCGCAGTCCAACCTTTGTATCAAGGGGCATGCCAGCCGATCTTCACGGTTCCGCTGCAATTGGCTCCCCGTCCCGGCGCCTCATCGAGTAAAACCGCTACAGCGCGGACGACGGGACGAACATCGCGAGCGCCACGCCGTCCCACTCCCCCCCGGTGGGGCTCCCAACGGCTTCGGCCCCCATCGGCATGACCGCGACAGAGTTCCCGTCCCGCCGGTACTTGCCGACGATGTAGTCGCGCACGAGGTCGGCCCTCGACCGGCTCAGCAGGAAGCGCGCCTCGGTGGCCGCACCGTGCTTCGCGTACCCCTCGACGACCAGTGGGCTGTTCTTGGGGTACTTCACGAAGGTGGACATCGCCGAGTCGATCCGCCGCCGGCCCGCCTCGCTGATGCGTTCCCCGCCGTCCCCGGCCGCCTCGAAGAGCACCGGCGTCCCGACCCAGATGCGGAGCACGTGGCGGTCGCCCGCCTCCAGGAGCCCCTGCCGGTACTGCCGCAGCGTCACGTCCTGCAGATCGAAGTAGCCGCGCCTGTTGAAGAATCCGCGGAAGAAGAAACTTCGCTTCAGGGCCTCGGTGTTCTCCGCCAGGTCGGCCATGGCGTCCTTCGCCGACGTGAGTGTCTGCTGCAGGTCCCCGGTCACGCCCTTCATGGGCCCGTTGTCGCCGCGAAAATCGGCGATGGCGCCTTTGGCCTGGGCACTCGCCTCGCGGACGTTCGCCACGGCCTTCTCTGCCTCGGCCGCTATGTTCTTCATGCTCTCGTAAAACGCGTCGTCGGTCAGGAGTTTGCCGACACTGCCGCGGCCGTCGCGCACGCCGGCGACGATGGCATTCAAGTCCGCGGTGGCCTTCTGCGTGGACGCCATGATCGCGCGCGCGTCCTTCCCGACGTCCGCCATCAGGTCCTGCGCGGACCGGGCGGTGTCGGTGACCGAGCCGAGGGCCTCCTCGACGCCCGCCTTGACGTCGACGATCGTGCCCGTCACGAGATCTATGGTCTTGCTCATCCGGTTCAGCATTTCCGCCAGGTCGAGCGGCTCCGTGCTCTTCATCGTCCCGTCGGGCGGGACGATCGCCGCCTGATCGGTGCCCGCCTCCACCTGCACGTACTTGTTGCCGACGAGCCCGTCCGTCTGGATGGACGCGACCGAGTCCACCCTGATGAGTAGGTGCAGCTCTTCACGCAGCCGCATGCGGACACGGAAGCGTCCTGACGGGCTGCCGGGCACTCGGATTTCGTCGACCTCGCCGGCGTCCATCCCGGCCACGCGGACGATGGCGCCGTTCTGCAGACCGCTGATGTTGGCGAACTCGGCAGACGCGTGGAACGTGTCCTCGAAGAGCATCCGGCGGCTGCCGATGATGAACAGGCCGACGGCAAACAGGAGCACGCCGAAGACCACGAAGGCACCGACGGAGACGGATGTGACTCTGTTCGAAGCCATATGTATCGCTCACCCCGCGTGCTGTGACGTCATGAAGGCGCGGACCAGCGGATCGTCGCTGGCGTCCATCTCCGCCGCCGTCCCCTGCGCGGCTATCCGCCCCTCGTGCAACATCAGCAGGTGATCTCCCAGCCGGCGAGCGCTCGTGATGTTGTGCGTGACGACGATCAGGGTGACCCCGCCCCGGCGCTTCAAATCCAGCAGCAGTTCATCGATTTCGTCCGCCGTGATCGGGTCGAGCCCCGCACTCGGTTCATCCACGAGCAACGTCGGGGGATCGAGTGCGAGGGCGCGGGCCAGCCCCGCGCGTTTTCGCATGCCGCCCGAGAGGTCCCCGGGCATCTTGTCGAAATCGTCAGGGAGGCCCACCGACGCGAGCTTCTCCCGCGCGCGGGCCGTAATCTCCGACTCCGTGAGGCGGGTGTGGCGGCGCATGGGGAACGCCACGTTCTCGCCGACCGAGATCGAGTCGAAGAGCGCCGCATTCTGGAACAAAAAGCCGGTTCTCCGCCGGACCCGCGACAGCTCGGCTCCCGCGAGGGCGCTGACCTCCTCCCCCTCCACGAATACCCGTCCGGCGTCGGGACGCACCAGGCCGATTATGTGACGGAGCGTGACGCTTTTTCCGGTACCGCTGCGCCCGAGAATCACGAACCCGGACCCCGCCGTCACCTCGAAGGACACATCGTCCAGCACGCGAGTGGATCCGAACGCTTTCGTCACGCCGTCGAGGCGGACTGCGACGTCCGTGTCGACAGGATCGGTCATTGGTGCACGCGCGGCAGCAACGGCCGTCACCCTGCGGCCTCCGGGAAGATGAAGAAGATCAGGCGCACGAGAATGACGTTCGAGATGATGATGAGCATCGACGACAGCACGACGGCCCGCGTCGAGGCGCGACCCACGCCTTCGGTGCCCGATCGCGTGGTAAACCCGAGATATGAGGAGATGGTCGCGATGATGAAACCGAAGACCATCGTCTTCAGGGTGGCGGGGACGTAATCGGTGAGCTCGATGATCGAGAATGCCCGGGTGAAATACAGGCGCAGGGACATGCCGGTGGCCGCCGTCTCGGCCAGAAATCCTCCGAGCATGCCGGAAAAATTCATCAGCGTCGTCAGCAGCGGGAGCGCGATCACGCAGGCGATCACGCGAGTGACCACGAGATAGCGGAATGCGTCGACGGCGGAGGCCTCGAGCGCGTCAATCTGCTCCGTCACCCGCATCGCGCCGATCTCGGCCCCGATGCCGGCGCCAATCCGGCCCGACAGCAGGAGTGCGGCGGTGAGCGGTCCCGTCTCCCTCACGAGCGCCATGGCCAGTCCCGACGGGATCAGCGACTCCGCCCCGAATTTCTCTAGCGACGCCCTCGTGTGCATCGAGAGGACCACGCCGACGGCGAGCCCGGAGACGGCAATCAGGGGAGCGGAGCGGAAGCCAAGCTCATACAGCTGCCGGACGGTTTCCCGGATCTCGAAGGGAGGAGTGAAGATTTCACGCGCCGCCTTGAGCGCGAATACGGACGCCTCCCCGACGGTGGCAAGCCCGGATTGCGGTTGGTGCAGCATCACCGCCGGCTCTGCAAGGCGCTTGCCCGGCAGAGGCCCCCGGCAGCGCGCGAACGCCCTACGCGACGGGCAATGCGCGGCGCGCGGCGGCTTTTCCGCCGTCCTGGATTTCGTGCTTCTTCATCTTGCTGTACAGCGTCGGCCGGTACAGACCAAGAATTTGCGCCGCCTCCTGCTTGTTCCAGTTGGTCCGCTGGAGCGTCTGCAGGATCGCCATCTTTTCTATCTCGGCCAGCGTGCGATGCGGCGGAATCACGAACTCCGTTGTCGTGGCGCTCTCGGTCCGGAGCGATTCGGGCAGATCGTTGACGGTGATCTCATTGGCCTTGGCGACGAGCACCCCGCGTTCGATGACGTTCTCGAGCTCACGCACGTTACCCGGCCAGCGGTGCCGGATGAGCACGTGATACGCCGCCGGGGCAATCAGCTTCATCGCCGGGCGCTGGTGGCGTTGACGGTATTTCTCGAGGAAGTGCTCGCAGAGCAGCGGAATGTCCTCGGTGCGCTCGCGGAGCGGGGGCACCCGCAAGGTGATCGTGTTGATCCGGAAGTACAGGTCTTCACGCAGCTTGCCGTCGCGGAGCGCCGCGTCGAGGTCGATGTTCGTCGCACAGATGAGCCTGAAGTCCACGCGCACGATCCGGTCGCTGCCGATCGGCCGGTACTCGCGTTCCTGCAGCACGCGCAGCAGCTTGGTCTGGAGATATGACGGCATTTCGCCAATCTCATCGAGCAGCAGGGACCCCCCCTCCGACATCTCGAACAGGCCTTCCTTGTCCGTCGCGGCGCCCGTGAAGGCCCCCTTCTTGTATCCGAAGAGCTCGGACTCGATGAGGTCCTTGGGAATGGCGGCGCAATTGATCTTGATGAACGGGCCCTTGGCGCGTTTGCTGTTGTAGTGCAGCGCGTTCGAGATGAGCTCCTTGCCCGTCCCGTTCTCCCCCTGGATGAGGATGTTGGCATCACTCCCGGCGACGCTTTCAACCAGCTCGAGCACTTCGTGCATCTTCTTGCTCTTGCCGATGATGTTGCCGAACCTGAACTGCCCCTCGAGCTTCTGCTTGAGCAGCAGGTTCTCCCCCACCAGGTCGCGCCGCTCGATCGCGCGCTCGAGCATGGCGAGCAGCGTGTCCGGTTCGATCGGCTTCTCGACGAAGCTGTGAGCCCCGGCCTTCATGGCCTCGACGGCTTTGGGAACACTGCCGTGACCCGTCACCACGATCACCTCGGTGTCGGGATGGATCTGCTTGAACTTGCGCAGCAGTTCCAGTCCGTCCGCATCTGGCAGCAGCATGTCGGTGACGACGACGTCGGGCTTCCACGTCTTGAAGATCTCCTCGCCGCGCGTGCCGATCATCGCGGTGCGGACCTCGTACCCCTCGTGCTCGAGGAGGATCTTCAGCCATTCGATCATGGAGGGCTCGTCGTCTATCGCCAGCACCCGGTTCCGCTTCTTCGTGGTCATAAGCCCTTCCGTCGCTGTGACCGTGTATTCCCCGGCTGCCTGGCCTGTTGGAGTACACGAAAGCCCCTCAATCGACCGACGAATTATACACAATTCGACCTCCGTGTCCACGGGTGGACACATGTCCGGTTTAAATACGGGGAAAATCCAGATTCGGCCGCCGCTGAACGGGGGCCCGGCGTCAGGTGGAACCCGGAATATAATCCCGACCGGGCTATCGGAGCCCCGAATAATGGAAGCCATCGAATCGCGCGTCGACCGCTCTTCGGAGTTGTTCCGGACCAATGAAGCCCGAATGGCGGGGCTGGTCGCGGAACTGCGCGAACGCACCGCGCTCGTCAGGCAGGGAGGGGGTGCGAAGGGGATCGAGCGGCACCGGGCACAGGGCAAGCTGCCGGTGCGGGAGCGGATCGAAACCCTGCTCGACGGCGGGTCCCCTTTCCTCGAGCTGTCGCCGCTGGCCGCATGGGACCTGTACGACAACGCCGCGCCAGCGGGCGGGATCGTGACCGGCATCGGCCGGGTCTCGGGCCGCGAGGTCCTGATCGTCGCCAACGACGCGACGGTCAAGGGGGGGACCTACTATCCGATCACGGTCAAGAAGCACGTCCGCGCGCAGCAGATCGCGCTCGAGAACCGGTTGCCGTGCGTGTACCTCGTGGACTCCGGGGGGGCATTCCTGCCTCTCCAGGCAGAGGTATTCCCCGACCGCGAGCACTTCGGCCGGATCTTCTACAACCAGGCCCGGCTCTCGGCCGAGCGCATCGCGCAGATTGCGGTCGTCATGGGGTCCTGTACGGCAGGAGGGGCCTACGTTCCAGCGATGTCGGATGAGACGGTCATCGTGAAGGGCACGGGCACCATCTTCCTGGGCGGCCCGCCACTCGTGAAAGCCGCGACCGGTGAAGAGGTGACGGCCGAGGAGCTGGGCGGCGCCGACGTGC
>JALZOC010000175.1 GCA_030857365.1 Acidobacteriota bacterium | reverse complement strand
CCGTTCTTCACGTTCATGCGGAAGCAGATCTTCGAGCCGCTGGGCATGCACGACACGAAGCCTGACTCCGCCACCGAGCCGATTCCCGACCGAGCCACGTTCTACTTCCCGAGGTTCGCGGCGGATCCCCGCTACGGCCTGCACCTGATGCGCCCGATTGATTATTCCTGCTACGCGGGATCAAGCGCCTTCCTCTCCACACCGTCCGACCTGGTCCGCTTTGCCCTGGCGATCGACAGCGGCAAGCTGCTGCAACCTTCCACGGTCCAGCTCCTCCAGACGCAACAGCGACTGGTCTCCGGGCAGGAGACGGGTTACGGCCTGGGCTGGGACCTCGAGACCGTCGCGCTGGCGGGTAAACGCACGGCCCTGGCCGGCCACGACGGGGAGTCGCTGGGCGGGATGGTGGCGTCTTTCATGACGTTCCCCGAGTACGGGATCGTCGTGTCCGTCACGTCCAACATCTCCTACGCGGACACGTTCTCGATTGCGGTGAAAATCGCGCAGGCTTTCGCGGAACCAGGGAGCAGTCCAGTACGACCAGCCCGAGTCCCGAGTTCCGAGTCGGCCCCGCGTCCCGACCCCCGAGTCCCGAGTCCCGGGTCTTAGCGTCCTACGCGAAAGGCCACCAGGCGCCGGCGCGTGTCGCTGCCGGTCGTCGTGGTGAGCTCGACGAGGTAATCGCCGGCGGCGAGTGCCGCGAGCGTGATGTCGGCGGTGAGCCATCGCTGCCCGCTCTTCTCGTCGGTCCGCTCGCTGACCGTCACCGGAATGGCGAGCGGCCCCCCTGCCCTGTCGAGCAGGCGTCCCGCTCCGGGCGTGGTGTCGGCGGCAATCGCGAATTCGAAGCGCGCGCGCTCGGTGCGGCTGAACGCAAAGCTGGCCGCCGGCGCGAGCCGGTTCCCCGTCGCGTGACCTCGCCGGAACACCATCGGCTGCGCGTCGGCGTTCTTGACGTCGACGGACGTGTTGCCCGAGAGGCCGCCGACAGAGGACTCGGCGCCTGTCATCCGGGCGCGCACGTTCAGATCCAGTCCGCCGGCTCCGAGCGCTGGCGGCAGCGCCACGGGCACTGCAAAGGCGCGTTCACCGGGCCCGAGCGTGACCTGTGCGGTGCTCGTGTGGCCTCCCGCGCTCACGGTGATCTCGATTGCCCCTGCTGGCGCTCGAGAACCGGACGCGGGCGGAAGCTCCCCCGCGACCCACAACGTCGTCAGGGCTGCGCCGGGCGCGGGCCTCAGCGCTACGGCATTGAGATTCAGCCGTGAGTCTGGGCGCAGCCGCGCGAGCGAGGACATCGCGGCGTTCACTTCCGCCATGCCGTCCGGCAGCGGTGCGGCCGCCGCGGCTTTGGCGGACGCGACTTCCGACGCGGTCGCCGCGCGGTATCCCTTCCGGGCGCGCACGTCCACGCCCGGCCGCTTCACGCGCACCTTGATCGTGTGAAACCGTCCGTCCAGCTTGGCATTGGTGGAGTAGTACCCCAGCAGGTAGTAGGACGTCAGATCGTCCGAGATCCGCTTCATGCCGGCGTCGAGGTCGTTGCTGTTGATCACGGCGATCCCGTCGGTCGCGCCTGCCAGGGTACGCAGCGAGTCGAGCCTGTGCCGCAGGCTTGCGGCATCGAGCGCGAGAGGCAGCGGAGGGGCAGGTCCGATCGGGCTGTCGAACACGGTGAGACCGCGGGGATCGACCATGTAGAAGCTCGCGTTGCCGCGATTGGCTTCGTCGGTCAGCGTGCGGAGATACTGCTCGTTGTCGATCATCGCGAGCTGCATCCGCTGGCCGTCGCAGTCGGTCCGCGAGTAGGGGCTGGATCCTCTCGTGTTCTTGGTCGTGATGCGTCCGTCCGGCCCCACGGAGATCGGTTCCGGGCCCGGGGGCCGTTCGGTGCCTCCCGGTCCGCGCTCGAGCGAGGTGAGCCCCGCATCCGGACGGAACAGCAGCCAGCCTTCGGTGACCGTCACGATCGCCTTCCGCTCCTCCCGGAGGTCGCGCAGGTAGTACACGAGCTCGGTGAGCGACTCGAGCGTGGCCCGCTCGCGGCGCCGCGCGATCATCGTCGCCGCCGTGCGCGAGATGGATCCGGCGCCGAGCGGCGGGTAACACGACTCGTACATCAGTTCCGTTTCGTCCTTCTCGAGGGTGCCGCGTTGCCCCCACGGCCACCGCACGCGCAGGCCGCTGGCGATCACCTCGGTCTTGCGCGCGAGGACGACGTCGGCCGCCGACATTCTCGGCGTCATGACGCCGACGAGATCGTCCGGGCCGAGGATCCGATCGATCAGCCGGATCAGCGGCTCGCGGGCATGCCACCCGCCCTCGACGCTGACGTGCGGCGTGTCGAGGAACAGGATGAACACGCGGTTGCGAGGGTTGGCGGCCAGCTGGCGGGATTCTTCGATCGTGTTCGGCTCCGCGCGCTGGGCCTCGGGACCCGCGGGACTGATCACGATGTGCTCGAATGACTGCACCACCTGAGGCTCGCCGTCTTCGAACACTTCGAAGTCCTCCGCCTGCAGGCCCTGCACGGGTTTACCGTCCCGGGTCGGGTACACGTCGACGCGGACGAAGTTGGCCTCGGTACGGAACGGGGGCGGCGGCTGGTGTGGCTGCCCCTGGGCTGGTTGTGGAGCGGCGCCCGACTGGGCGAGCGCACCTGTAGCGGCAGACAACGCAATCGCGATCGACGCAAGAGAACGACAACGCACGGCTTCGGTCCTCTCTGGCAGGGGCTCGCTTGGCTCGCTCAGTGTACGTCATCGGGGGCGGGACGCCGCGTCAAGTTGCGGCCCCGGCCCGCCACGGTCTGCAATGTTCCCGTGTGAAGCGTGTCTGAAAAATAGCCGCCAGGCGCCAGGCGCGTGAGCGGATGCTGGCCGAATCGCGAGTTTCGCGCCACATCTCGCGCGCTCCCCGCCATCATGCCGGTGGCAGACCTCTTGCGTCGTGCAGCTCTTTCCGAGTGGGGCGGAAGCTACCGTGACGACACGCAACTACGACGACCGGACAATCGATCGCTGGAAGCTCGATCCGAAGTTTCCGTCGCTGGAGATGGACGACCCGTCGGCTGCGGACCCGGCGCCGCCGCTGTGGAAGGACCTGACGCTCGCGTCAATCGTCGCAATGGCCTTGTGGCTGGCGGCGGCCGTGCTCTTTCGATAACGATACCCGCCGATCGAGCCGGCGGAACATGCCGGCGCCTTCAGGATCCGGGGGCTTCGTGCCAGCCCTGTTCCTTGAGCCGCCCTTCATACGCGCGCGCCCAGCTGACCGCGAGCCATTCCTCCTGGAACAACTCCGTCAGGACCACATCGCGGTCCTGCACCACCTGCACCTCGACCGGGAGTCCCCGGGCGAACATGATGCACTTGACGGCAGTCGCCCGCCGTCGCAGACACCACAGCATGCGCGCCCCCGGCTGAACGAAGTCTGTCGACATGCGGGGGCGCTCCTGCGCGCCTGCCGGATTGTGTGTTGAGGAGACCGGGCGATCTAACCGTAAGGTTGCCCCCGCGTCAAGCTCGGCCGATGTCAAGACGTCAACGCTTTAGCGGTTCACCGCGCGCAGTCCACCCTCAGGGTAGCGCTCGCCGGCCACGCGCGGCGCAAGCCCATTCAGCGCCTCGATCTCGCCGGGAGCCAACTCGACGCTCACTGCCGCGGCATTCTCTTCCACGCGGTCCGCACGTGTCGATCCGGGAATCGGGATGATGTCCGGCCCGCGCGACAGGAGCCACGCGAGCGCGAGCTGGGCGGGGGTGCGCGCCTTCGCACGCGCGAGCTGCTGCACCTGCGCCACCAGGTCCAGATTGCGCTGGAAGTTGTCCCCCTGGAAACGCGGGTTGTTCCGGCGCCAGTCCCCGGCCTCCAGGTCGTCGGGCGACCGGAAGCGGCCAGTTAGAAATCCGCGGCCGAGAGGACTGTAGGCCACGAACGCGATTCCGAGCTCCCGGATGGTCGACAGCAGCTCGCCTTCCGGTTCGCGGCTCCAGAGCGAGTACTCGGTCTGCAGCGCGGCAATGGGATGGACTGCGTGCGCCCGTCGAATCGTCGACGGCGCAGCCTCTGACAATCCCAGATGGCGGACCTTGCCGGCTTGCACCAGCTCCGCCATGGCACCGACCGTATCCTCGATGGGCGTATTCGGGTCGACGCGGTGCTGATAGTAGACGTCGATGACCTCGACGCCGAGCCGCTGCAGCGACGCATCGCAAGCCTGGCGGACGTACTCGGGACGGCCGTTGATCCCCAGAAAGGTGCCGTCCTCGCTCCGCACGTTGCCGAACTTGGTCGCGAGCACGACCTCGTCACGCCGGTCCCGGATGGCGCGACCGACCAGCCGCTCATTCTTCCCGGGGCCGTACGCGTCGGCTGTGTCCAGGAATGTGACCCCGAGATCCAGGGCGCGTTGGATTGTGGCAATCGAGCGGTCGTCCTCGGCCACTCCGTAGAAGTCCGACATCCCCATACATCCCAGACCGAGAGCCGAGACCGCGAGCCCGGAACGGCCGAGCTGACGCTGTGGCATGTGCATGCGGGTTCCGATGCATGTCAGGGGCCTGCGGTTCAAGGGCGCAAGGCATGGTTCCGGGTGCAGGGTTCCAGGTTCCAGGTTCAGGTTCCAGGTTTGCAGCTGGTCGGAGAGGTCGGGCAGGGCGTTTGCTCAACGGAAGGCAGGCGGGACGTGTGCTGCCTGCGAGTTCTTCGAATGCGGTGAGGTGACTCATGAGTGCGTTGGCGGACATGGCTGCGGAACAGGAGTGGCTGGACCCGGCCGGGCGGGCGTTGCGGGGCGGCATCCGCACGGTGTTTCAGGGCGAAGCGGGGCGCACGGCGAAGGATGCGCTCCAGGGCGTGTGGCTCGGCCATCCGCTGCACCCGGTCCTGACCGATATCCCGGTGGGTGCCTGGACGATGGCGCAGGTGTTCGACGCCCTCGACGCCACTGATGGTGGCCATCGATACGAGGACGCCGCGCGCGTGTGCATCAACGCCGGTCTCGTGGGCGCGGTAGGCGCCGCGGTGACCGGTCTCGCCGACTGGAGCGACACACGGAAGAAGGACAGGCGCGCCGGCCTCATCCACGGGCTCATCAACATTACCGCGACGAGTCTTTTTCTCACCTCGTCCATCCTGCGCAAACGGGGGCGGACGCCCGGCGCGGTCGCCATCTCGACTGTTGGCTACGCGGCGGTGATGGCCGGCGCGTATCTTGGCGGAGCGCTCGTGTACAAGCAGCGCATCGGGACGGACCACGCGGTCCAGGGTCCCGCGCCCGAAGGGTTCACGCGAACGATTCCGCTCACCGACATACCCGACGGCGACAAGCGGATGGTGAAGGTCGGGGACGCGCAGGTCGTCCTCGTCCGCCAGGGAGAGGACGTGTGCGCGCTCGCCGAGCGGTGCGCGCACCTCGGAGGACCACTGTCGGAGGGGGAGGTGCGCGACGGCACAATCATCTGCCCGTGGCACCAGTCACAATTCGCGCTGTCGGATGGTCGCGTCGTGCACGGGCCTTCCACCTACGACCAGCCGTGCTACGCCGTGCGAATCACGGACGGATACGTGGAGGTGAAGCTTTCGTGAGCCCGCACGCGGTGAGCGGTCACGCCACGACGTCGCCCGGCGCCCGGATGTCGAGTGCGCGTTTTCCGGCCGCGAGGGTCCGCACTATGGCGTCCGCGTCGTACACGCATCCGCCCCACGTGCCACCGCTCGCGTCCTGCAGCGCCGCCCAGATGCGTGTGTCGTCCGGCACCTTCGGATCCGCGGCCAGGTCGGGACGCGGCTCGCGCCCGGCCAGTACCCGTGCGCCTTCCGCATGACTGAGCGGCGTCGTGGGGTCGCCGACGAAATTGACCGACCCCTCGAGCGTCCGCAGGTCGATGATGATCTCTACGAGGTCACCATCCCGAAGCCTGCCAATGGGGCCGCCGGCGAGCGCTTCCGGCGAAACATGCCCGATGCAGGCGCCGGTCGAGACCCCGCTGAAGCGGGCATCGGTCAGGACGGCTACGTGCTTTCCGAACGGGAGATATCTCAGCGCGCCGGTCAGCTGGAAGGTTTCCTCCATGCCCGCCCCCATCGGCCC
>JALZOC010000174.1 GCA_030857365.1 Acidobacteriota bacterium | reverse complement strand
TTCAAGGCCTCCGGGACGTGGATCGCATGCGCCGTGATCTGGTGGCCAACGTATCGCACGACCTGCGTACGCCGATGGCGTCGGTCCACGGCTACCTCGAAACTCTCGTCCTCAAGGCGCCCACGCTCACGGAGGAGGACAAGCAGCGCTACCTCGAAGTCGCCTTGAAGCACAGCAAAGGGCTCAGCACGATGGTCGCGGAGCTGTTCGAGCTCGCGAAGCTGGACGCGCGCGAGGTCGAGCTGCACGTAGAGCCCTTCTCGTTGTGCGAGCTGGGGCAGGACGTCCTGCAGCGCTTCGAGCTGCTCGCGGCAACACGAAGGGTAGATCTCCAGGGTGTCCTCAGCCCGAGGCTGCCGATGGTCGCCGCCGATATCCACCTGATCGAACGGGTGCTCGTCAACCTCCTCGAGAATGCCGTGCGCCACACGCCGGAAGGAGGACGTGTGTCCCTCCTCTGTTACGCCGACGGCACGGGGGTCCTGGTCCAGGTGTCAGATACCGGCCGCGGCATACCAGCCGTCGAGCTGCCGCACATCTTCGAGCGCTTCTATCGTGCGCCCGGGACGGGTGCTGACTCGGCGGAAGGCGCCGGCCTGGGTCTCGCGATCGCCAAGCGCATTCTCGATCTGCACGGCAGTCCACTCAGCGTCCAGAGTGAGCCAAACGCCGGAGCCTCCTTCATCTTCACTCTGCGCACCGCTGATCGCCCCGCTGAAGCCGACCGCCCCGCCGACACGTGATGGGACGGAAACGTGAGCAATGCGAGACACCGGCGTGACGCGCGGCTGTCGTAATGGATCCTGAGGCATACAGCCTCCTGGAGGACTCGACAATGAAACATCTCGTCTCGCGAACGCTGACGATGGGCTGGGCTTTAGGGGCGGCGGCAGCACTCCTCGTCGCCGGAACCCCATCGTCCGCTCACGCGCAATCCAATACGCCGGGGGCCGTGTATGCGATGACCAACGACGCGACCGACAATCAGGTTGTGGTGCTCAACCGGGCGGCTGACGGCACACTGACGCAAGCGGGCTCGTTTCCGACGGGAGGCACAGGCAGCGGCACGTTCGAGAACTCTGCCAATGGACTCATCCTTTCCGAACAGTCCCCCAACAACATCGGCGGCAGCTTCAATTACCTCTTTGCCACCAACGCCGGCAGCAACAGCATCTCCGTGTTCGACGTGCAGCCCGACGGTTCACTCGTGCTCGTCGAGGTCGAGCCTTCGAATGGCGATTGACGGTTCGAAGGAATCTGCTCTATGTGATGAACGGAGGCGCGACCAACTGCAGTGGCGGCGCGCCATCCATCAGTGGGTTCAGGGTCGGCGCGAAGGGGCAGCTGACCCCGATCCCGGGATCGACCCGTCCGATCAGCGGCGGGGCGAACTCCGGCTGTGCCCAGGTATCCTTCAATCCTGCGGGGGACGTGCTCGTGGTTACCCAGCGGCAGGCTGACAAGATCGATACCTACCTGGTGGATCAGGGCACGGGCCTCACGACCGGCCCGATTGTGAACGACACCACGGGCATGGGTCCCTTCGGCTTTACGTTCACGCAGCGCGGGTTCCTGCTCACGACCGAAAACTTCGGCGCGGCGCCGCTCCTGGGGGGCGCGGCCTCGTACGACGTGCCGCCGGACGGCGTCCTGGTTCCCCTCGGACCGACGACGCGGAATGGCCGCTCGGATACGTGCTGGATCGTCAACACCGACAACGGAAAGTACGCGTTCACCACGAACTTTCAATCCGGCGACATCTCGAGCTTCCGGGTGAACCGCGACGGCACCCTCGTGCTGCTCAACCCGATCGCCGCGGTCATCGGAGTAGGGGCAAGCGACGAAGCCCTGAGTGTCAACAGCCGCTACCTCTACGCCAGGAACGCCCTGCAGGGCACCATCAGCGTCTTCCGGGTCGAGAGCGATGGCAGCCTGACGCCGCTGCAGGATATCGTGGCGGTTCCGCCCGGTGGCGCTGCGATCGGACTGGCCGCGCGCTAGACGGATCCCCGAACGCGGCAGGCTGACGCGCGGCAGAGGGAACCCCTCGCCGCGCGTCATGCAACACCACTGTGAGTTGAATACAGCTCGTGCATCGTCCTGGCGAGTCGACGCCGCAACGGCATCCCGGTTGCTGGGTACAGTGGCGTAACTCCAAAGAACAAAGAAGAGGTAGAAATGGATCGATTAAGCGTGCTCACGGGTACCATCACAATCGCCACGGCAGGTCTGTTGCTCGGCTGTTCCGCGCAGATCCCGCCGGATGGCAACGTCGATGCGAAGCCGGCGGCTTCAGCATCCGCAGCCGAGCGCTCCGACGTGAAGAAGATGATCGGCGAATGGCCGAACCGCCCCAAGCTGGGGGCGCAGCAGATGATTGCCAAGTATGGAGAGCCGCAGGAAGCAACGGGTGAACGGCTCGTCTGGCACAATAAAGGGCCGTACAAGCGGATACTCGTGACGCGCCAGGAGACCCCTCACGATTTTCCCAAACCGCACATGGACTATCTCGAGCACACGATTGCCTATCGTGTTCCGGCCGACAAGGCGGGCGCACTGACCGCTTACGACGGCAGCGCGACGTTCGACCGGACAGCCGGGGAGCTGTCGGCCAAATGTGACCTGGAAGGGCACAACATCCTGACGCTGAATCTGGCGCACGACGTCGTCACGGGAAAGAAGGACGCGGACGGCGCACGCAAGGCATTTGGTGAAGCGGTCGTGCAGGATGCGATGGGCATGAACCCTGTGGATGTGACAACGCTTCGCGTCGAACCGTCGACGTCGGCGGCAGACGCGGGCGTGCCGGTGATCCCCGGTTCTCCCAGGCGCGCTCCGGCGTCCGGCGCCGTGGGCACCAGCGGCACCGCGGAGACGGGTGATTCCGAGGTCCTTGGCTTCGTCGGCGCCGTGAACGAGAACGAGATTCTGGCCGCTGCCGAAGCTGCCAAGAAGAACATCAGGCCTGAGGTCAAGGACTACGCGATGATGCTGCACAAGGCCCATGGAAAGAATCTGGGCGCAACCCTCCAGCTGGGCCAGAAGATCGGTGTGACGCCGATGGAGACTTCAGATGTGGACAAGTTCCGCGTCAAGGGTGCAGGGGAGTTGGCAGCTCTGATTCCGCTGGACGGCAACGACTTCGAAGGGGCGTATCTCGATGCGATGGTCCAGGGGCACACGGAGGTGCTGAAGATGATCGACGATCAGCTGCTGCCCGGCGCGCGGAATGCCGCTCTGCAGACCCACCTCAAGACGACGCGCGACGATGTGGCGCAACACCTCGAGAAGGCGAAGCAGTTGAAGGGCGACGGTAAGCGCTAGACGGCCGATTGCCTGATTCAGGTCAAGGGGAGCGGTGAGCGCCGTGCTCACCGCTCCGTGTCGTTCAGAGCCCAGTTGTAGTCGAGATAGCCAATCTCCGCGGTCCCTCTGCCGGCGAGATCTGCGGCGGCCGCGGGGCCGTACTTGAGCACGGCCCCCAGGATGGCGCGTTCTTTCGGGGTCGCCTCAATCCTCGCGAGACCGGCATACTCGCGGATGAAGTCCTCGCCGTACCATTTGAAGATGCTCGATACCCGAATGGTTCGGCCCCTCATCTGCAGCCCTTCGGCGCTCGCCAGGTATGTGCGGGCCGCGGCGTTCAGCTGCGCCTCCAGCGTCCGGGCGCGGTACGGTTCCGCAGCAAGCGGCGGACAGCTCACCGACGCGCAGTTGACCGCGAAATGGATGCGCGCGTCCAGGAATTCCGGTCGCAGGATTCCGTGCTCGATATCGTCCAGTGTGACGAACCGGCCGGCCGCGCGCCACTTGAGTGTTGTCCACACCCCATCGATCTGGCGAATGCTGTTGCGCGGCTGCCGCGTCAGCCAGCCCGCCCGGATCGGATAGTGATCCACGATCGCCTGCAGCGTGAAGGCGTTGTACGCGTTGATCCAGAACGCCATCCGTTGCTCACGGTTCCATGTCGGCTCTCCGCGCGAGGCCGGGGAGTCGAGCTCCGTGACGAAGCGCTGGAGGGGGGCCTGATCTGCCGTGAGGGCCGCGTAGTTCACGCGCGGCGGAACGACGTGGGACCGCAGGACGCCGGCGTACGTCGCATAATCGTGGTCGAACTGGTCAGCCGCGACCCGGGGCCAGGGCATGCTCAGCATGGCGGCCACTGCGAGAAGGGCCAGACTGCTCGATCGACGTCCGGGGTGCATCAGACCTGTTCCTCCAGCTCCGCGTTCAGCGCGCGCCGCGCGGCTCGCGTGGCGATAAGGACGACCGCTATGGTGGCGACCAGGCCGGCGATCTTCATAGAATCCCGGTCCAGGGCGTCGTGAACCCGATACGGCTCGTCACAGGTCTAAACCCGCAAGAACTCCGCTTATTCCCGTGCACCCCATCCCCGCCGACGGTTCATATGGAGGTGCCGCACCGGGAATATTCCGACCCTGGCTGGGTATTTGCTCACAGGGAGGCGTTCAAGGCAATCCACGAGAGGATGCAGATTGAACCGCGCGCTGAGCCCGAAGCTCTGCGGGCCGCATTGAGTCGAGGTGAGCCGGCTCACCTCGACGGCGTGCTCCGCCTGGCGGTGTGGCTTATCTCGATCGGACGCAACCGTTGGCATTTCGCAAAAGGCAAAGAAGGAGGCTGTCGTGCACAGACGCGCGTTTCTCTTCACCGTTGCAACTGGCGCCACCACCGTGCTGACAGCCTGCCGGGTCGCCGCGGACGAGCAGGTCGTGCACAAGGCCGGGGATCAGCAGTTCGAAATCATGAAGACTGAGAACCAGTGGAGACAAGCGCTGTCCAAGGAGCAGTTCCAGGTTCTCCGCAAACACGCCACGGAAAGACCGGGATCGAGCCCGCTCAACGGCGAGCATCGCACCGGCACGTACCACTGCGCCGGTTGTGACCTCCCGGTGTATGCATCCGCCACGAAGTTCGAGAGCGGCACGGGATGGCCGAGCTTCACCGCACCTCTCGAAAACGGAGTCGGCACCGCCGTCGATCGCAGCTTCTTCGCCACGCGAACCGAGGTGCACTGCCGGCGCTGCGGCGGACATCTCGGGCACGTTTTCGATGACGGGCCTGAGCCGACGGGCAAGCGGTATTGCATGAATGGCGCGGCGTTGATCTTCAAGCCGGCTTCCCAGGGAGCGTGAATCATGGTGCCAAATTTGAAACGCGCCGCGGCCGCGGCACTCGTAGGACTCGGCCTGGCGCTCACCGCACCGACGGGAGGCGCGCAGGCGCAGCCGTCCGACCAGAGCGCCAAGGCGATCTTCGGAGGGGGGTGCTTCTGGTGCATGGAGCCGCCCTTCGACAAGCTGGCGGGCGTGATTTCGACGACCTCCGGGTATATCGGGGGCCGGACGCCGAATCCGACCTACGAACAGGTATCGGGGGGAGGCACCGGCCATGTCGAGGTCGTACAAGTCGTCTTCGATCCGTCGAAGGTGAGTTACGAGAAGCTGCTCGACGTGTTCTGGCAGAACGTGGATCCCATAGACGCCAACGGCCAGTTCTGCGATCGCGGCGATCAGTACCGCACGGCCATCTTCTATCAGTCGGAGGATCAGCAACGCCTGGCCGCGCAGTCGAAGCTCGAGGTCGCATCCCACCTGAACCAACCGATCGCGACCCAGATCGTGGCGGCCGGCACGTTCTATCCGGCCGAGGCCTACCATCAGGACTACTACGACAAGAATCCGGTGCGGTATAAATTCTATCGATGGAACTGCGGGCGCGATGCGCGGCTGGAGCAGCTCTGGGGCAAGCCGTCCACCCGCCGGTAGAGGCCGCCAGCCAGGGGACCGTCCACGCGAGGATGCCCCGGAGACGCACGATGCAACTGCCTCGCTGGTTTTCCGGCGCGCTGGTCGTCACGGTCGCTCTGGCGCTCGGCTGGGGCGAGCGGCGCCGGGCGCTGCGTCGACGTGTGGAGCCACAGGGTCCGCATACGGGGCGCAACGTTGCCATCGCCGCCTGCGGGGCCGTCGCCCTTCAACTCGCCGAACGGCCTGTCGTCGCCCGGGTGGCCGCGCTCGTCGAGCGGCGCCGATGGGGTCTGCTGCCCCGACTCCACCTGCCGCGGTGGCTCAA
>JALZOC010000012.1:13875-16038 GCA_030857365.1 Acidobacteriota bacterium | reverse complement strand
GAGGAGGGCAATCGGCCCCATGTAGAGGGTCGTCAACACCCAGGCCCACTTCAGTACGGTCATCTCGGGGGTGTTCCGAAAGACGTCCCAGGCCACCCAGGCCGTCGAGAGGCCCGCCAGGACGAACCAGACGAGCAGGACGACGTCGATCCAGGCGAGCCGCCCGAGCCCCGCGATGGTGATGTCGGTCATAGAACTTCTCCCGGTGACCTTTGGCGCCGGGGCGGGTGGCCTATGCGCTGCCTCGGCGCTCGAGCTCTTCCTTCGGATACCACGCCGCTTCCGGTGTGACCGTCGGCTCTGGGGTCGGTCCGGTGTCGTCCCAGCCTGCGCTCTCCCGCGTCATGCCCGGACGCACGCTCATGTCGTGGTCGCAGACGATCTGGCACGAGAGGCGCGCGTTCGTGACGCCCTTCGCGGTCAGCACGGCGCGTTCCGCCGCCGTCATCCGCGCCGGCTCGCCGTCGATGAATTCCACGCGGCACGTCGTGCAGCGGGCGTTTCCGCCGCACGCGTGCAGCACGTCGACCTTCGCATCCTGCTCCAGGGCGAGCACCAGGCGCTTTCCCGCGGGCACCTCGACCGTTCCGAACCCTTCAACCGTCAGTGTGGGCATGCGCTGCATTCTCCTTTGTCGTCCAGCACCCATCATACAGAATAGGACCGCATCCACCTCATGCATCAGCTGCGACACGCGCTTCGCGGCCTGGCGCGCCGGCCGGCTTTCGCCGCCGTCGCCGTTCTGACGCTTGCCCTGGGCATCGGGGCGAACGCGGCCATCTTCAGCGTCGTCGACACCGTGCTGCTGCGTCCGCTGCCGTACCCCGATCCCGAGACGCTCGTGATGCCGTGGGAGTTCAGCGAGGAAGTGCACCAGCGCCTCGGGTTCGACCGCCTGCCCTCGTCGGCCGCTGACTTCATCGACTATCGATCGCGCAACACGACGTTCAGCAGTTTCGCGTCGGTGCGGACCGAGCAGGTCAACCTGACGGGGGTGGGAGAGCCGGAGCGGCTCGGCGCGGCGCGCGTGAGCGCTGAGTTCTTCGACGTGCTCGGCGTCCGGCCCGTGGTCGGCCGCAGCTTCGCCGCGGGCGACGAGACGCGCGAGCGGCTCGTGCTCATAGCGCACGGGCTGTGGCGGCGGCGCTTCGGATCGGACCCGGGCGTGAGCGGACGCGTCATCTCCCTCAATGGCGAGCCGGCCACGATCGTGGGGGTGCTCCCTCCGTGGTTCCAGTTCCCGGCCGCCGGGGAGCTGCCGGAAGCCTTTGGCTTCACGCTCACACCGGTCGTCTGGACGCTGGACGTGCTCACACGTGACCAGCAGGTCAATCGCGGCGGCAAGAGCTTTGCGCTGCTCGGGCGCCTCAGGCCCGGCGTCAGCCTGACGGCCGCGCGGGAGGATCTCGCGCGCATCGCGGCCGACATCGCGGCGCGGTCGCCCGGCTCGAACGCCGGCTGGACCGTGCGTGTCATCCCGCTTCGGGAACAGCTTGTGGGTCCGGTCCGGCCGGCGTTGATGGCGCTGCTCACGGCAGTCGGCTTCGTGCTGCTCATCGCCTGCGCGAACGTCGCCAACCTCCTGCTCGTCCGGGCGGCGGCGCGGCAGCGGGAGATCTCGGTGCGGTACGCGCTGGGTGCCGCGCGCGCGGACCTCGTGCTCCAGTTCCTGGGGGAAAGTCTCGTGCTCGCCGCCCTCGCGGGTGCGATTGGGCTCGTCTTCGCCTGGTGGATGCTCCACGCCCTCCTGGCCATGCTGCCGGCGTCGCTGCCGGCACTCGCGCGCGCGGGAATCGACTGGCGCGTGGCGGGCTTCACCGCGCTGCTCTCGGTCGGCACCGGGGTCCTCTTCGGCGCGCTGCCCGCGTGGCACTTCACGCGCGACGACACCGCAGGGGGCCTGCGTGAAGGGGCACGGGGCACGATCGGCGGCCGCAAGGCGAACAGGATCCGCAACGTGCTGGTCGTCCTCGAGGTCGCCCTCGCCGTAATGCTCCTCATCGGCTCCGTGCTGCTCGTGCACGCCTTCGTCCGTCTGACGGCAGTGCAGACCGGGTTCGTGAAGGACGGCATTCTCACCCTCGAAGTCGCGCTTCCGAAGAGCGCCTACCCGCCGCCGCGCGCCGCCGCCTTCTTCGAGGCGCTCCTCGACCGCGTCTCGGG
>JALZOC010000012.1:0-13865 GCA_030857365.1 Acidobacteriota bacterium | reverse complement strand
TCTCGGGACTGCCGGGCGTCGAGGCGGCAGGGGCGACCTCCGGACTCCCGCTGAGCGGGCGGGAGAGCCTGGCGCTCGTGACTGTGGAGGGGCGGCCCCGCCCGACGCCCGGCCAGGAGATCATTGCGGATTACCGCGCCGTCACGCCCGGCTATTTCGCCGTGCTCGGGATCCCGTTGCGCGAGGGCGCGCCCCTCCCGCGGGTGCCTCCCGCGGGCGCCCCTCCGCTGGCACTCATCAGCGAAACCATGGCTCACGCCTGCTGGCCCGGGCAGACGGCCATCGGGCGGCGGTTCAAGCTGGCGAGCTACGACCAGACAGCGACCTGGTACACCGTTTTCGGCGTGGTGGGCGACACGCGGCACACCAGCCTCGACACCGCCCTGCGGCCCCAGGTGTATGTGCACCACGTCCAGGACCCCAGCCAGCAGATGGCCCTGGTCCTCCGCGCGGCGGGGGATCCGATGCGCCTGGCGCTGCCTGCCCGCGCCGCCGTGCTGGCGATGGATCCCAATCAGCCGGTCGCTCGAGTGCGAACGATGTCGGAAGTGCTGCAGACGTCCGTGGCGAGCCGGCGGTTCCACATGTTCGTGGTGAGCGTCTTCGCGATGCTTGCGGTCACGCTCTCCGTCGTCGGGTTGTACGCGGTCGTGTCGTACTCCGTGGCGGAGCGGGTGCGCGAGATGGCGCTCCGCCTTGCGCTCGGCGCCAGGCCGTCTGACCTGATGACCCTTGTCCTGACGGACGCGCTGAAGCTCGTTGGAGGCGGCGTGGCGATCGGGCTGCTCGCGGCGCTTCTGTTGACCCGGTTCATGCAGGCGCTGCTTTACGGCGTGGACGCCCGGGATCCGCACACGTTCGTCCTCGCTCCGCTCGTCCTGCTGGCCAGCGGCCTGCTCGGCTGCCTGGCCCCGGCGCGGCGTGCCATGCGGATCGATCCGGCGGCCGCCCTCCGATCCGAGTAGCCGGTCACCATCGCGCATGGATGCCTGATTGCGCTGCGCCGGTCGCCGCGGGCGAGGCCGTCGTGACACAATTGCGCAGGAGGATCGCATGGTCACGGTCGGAAGCATGAAGGAGATTCTGCTGCACGGCGGCACGGACGAGACGTTCGACCAGTCCGTGGCAGTGGCGCGGCAGCTCGCCGAATCGTTCGGTGCGCGCCTGCACGTACTGTTCACGATCGAGGATCCGCTCTCGGCGGGATGGACCGCGGAGATGAGCGCTGAGCGGCTGCCGGAGCTGCACCAGGCCATGGAGGATGAAGCGCGTGATCGCCTCGCGCGCCTGATCCCGCTCGAAGACCAGGAGCGCCTTGGCGTGCAGATCGCCCTGGGGACCGGGCCCGCATCTGACGAGCTCGTGCGGTACACCACGGACCATGGGATCGATCTCGCCATCGTCCAGTCGCGCACGGCCGCAGGGACCGGCGAGGCGGCCATCGCCAGGGCACTCCTCGACCGCGGGGAGTGTGCCGTGCTCGTGCTCCGTTAGCCCGCATGATCCCGGCAGATCTGCTGGTGTCGGCGTACGCCGGCGGCTGGTTCCCCATGGCGACGGAACCGGGGGAAATCCGCTGGTACTCACCGGATCCCCGCGGCATCATCCCGCTCGACCGGTTCCACATCCCTGCACGCCTTGCCCGGGTCCTCCGCAGCGGCCGCTTCCACATCGAGATTGACCGGGACTTCGACACCGTCATCCGGGCGTGCGCCGACGCGGACCGCCAGGAAGAGGAGGGGGGAACGTGGATCGACGATGAAATCCGGGAGAGTTACGCTGCGCTCCACCGCGCCGGGCTCGCGCATTCTGTCGAAGCCTGGCAGGATGGCCGGCTCGCCGGGGGCCTGTACGGGGTCGCACTTGGCGGCGCGTTCTTCGGCGAGTCGATGTTCCACCACGTCACCGACGCCTCCAAGGTGTCGCTGGCGGCGCTGGTGCAGCGGCTCCGGGATCGTGACTACCGCCTGCTCGACATCCAGTGGGTCACGCCCCACATGGAACGCTTCGGCGCTGAAGAAATTCCCCGCCGCCGATATCTCAGACTGCTGGAGGAAGCGCTCGCGGTCGAAACGGAGTTCGATTAGTCGGAGAGGGCGTCGGTCTTACCCTGGTGAACGCGGGAAACCCAACCTGAAACCCAAAAACCTGAAACCTGAAACCTCAAGGATCAAGGATCAATGCACCGTATACGGCTCACTGAGCGTGAAGGGAGCGATCTTCGCGTCGAAGCGCTCGCCCGACTCGCTCACCATCTGATAGCTGCCTTCCATGACACCGAAAGGCGTCCCGAGCGGACACCCGGACGTGTACTCGAAGGACTCCCCCCGCTTGAGGGTCGGTTGCTTGCCGACGACGCCGGGGCCGCGGACTTCCTCGACGTGGCCCGTCCCATCGGTGATGAGCCAGTGGCGCGTCAGGAGCTGCACCGTCTCCGGGCCGCCGTTCGAGATGGTCACGGTATACAGAAAAAACCACTGGCTCTTCGAAGGGTCCGATCGCTCGGGTGCGTATTCTGATTGCACGACGACGCGGACCCCACGGGTCAGCGCTTCCGAATTGAACATGCATTCATGATGGACGATCCTCGCGCTCTCCGGCAAGCCGCGGCTCACCCGGCGGGCCTCTGTGCCCGGTGCGCGCACAGCCGGATCGTCCCGGGCGCGAAGGGTTCTGCGTTCTACCTCTGCCGACTGTCCGTGTCCGACGCGCGGTTCCCCCGCTATCCCCCGATCCCCGTCGTCGCCTGCCCCGGGTATCAAGCACGTGATAATGAGGACTGCATGATCAGGATCGAACCAGCGCGTCTCAAGCCGGGGGTCGCCCCGGAGTCGCTGCCCGGGGTCGATCCGCAGGCCGGCGGGCAGGGGAACGACCCCATCCGTGGCCGCGCGCTCATCTTCTGGGATCCCATGTGCCTGCCGGGAACGAAGTTCGCCCGGAAGCTGGACGCCATCGATACCGACCAGATCACCCCGGCGGCCGACTGCGTCTCAGAGAGTCTCGAAACCCTCGACGAGAAATGGAAAGCCGGGTCGTTCCGTTACCTGATGCCGGATTTTCGCGCCCGCGTGCACCGGGGCGAGAATTTCGTCGTCGCGGGGGACCGGTTCGCGATCGGTTCGTCACGCGAGATGAGCCCCGCCGGCCTGAAGGCTGTGGCCGAGGAGGCCGGTCGCGAACTGGTCATCGTCTGCGGCCACAACATGGGGGACATCTTCCGGCGCAACAGCTTCAACCTCGGCCTGCACGTTATTCAGAGTCCGGAGGCCGTTGCCGATGCGCGCGACGGCGACGCCTTCGTGTTCAATCCGGCGACCCGGGCGCTGACGAACGAAACACAGGGTAAGCGCTACGAACCCGTGCCCCTGTCGGAGAAGGAGGAGGAGATCCGGCGGAGCGGCGGCATTTTCGCCGTCGGCCGGCGGGAGTTCGGCCAATCCGTCCGCACGGCGCCACGCATCGACTGGCCCGACGCGTCGGACGCCTGCAGGATGTCCACGACCGAGCAGATCCTCTGGGCCCACCGGGTCGACAAGAACCTGAAGGCGCGCGATCTCGTTCCGGGAATGACGCTGCGGGTGTACGCGGATCTCCTCCCGGCCTCCGACGGCACCGCCCCTTTTGCCATCCATACCTTCAACCAGATTACCGGCGGCGGGACCATTTTTCCGAGGCAGGCGGCGATTGCAAATGACCACTTCGTCTTCACGGGCGCCGAGGCGGATGAGCGGCAGACGGCGATAGGGCGTGAATTCGCGCGCCGCCACGGGCTGGAGAGGCCCTACTACGCAACCCCTGGGGACGGCATCTTCCACTTCTACTTCCCGGAGCAGGGGCTCGTCATGCCGGGGCAGTTCATCCCCGGGGCCGACTCGCACAGCCGCGCATACGGTGCGTATGGCGCGGTGGGCATCGGTGTGGGCTCGACGTCGCTCGGATTCGGCTGGGCGACGGGATACGTCTACTGCACCGTCGCCCGGCAACGCCGCGTCAGGTTCGAGGGGCGTCTCCAGCCGTGGGTGGGAGGCAAGGATATCGTGCTCGAGCTGCTCAGACGGTGGGGCGCCCGGCAGGCCGAAGGCATGTCCGTCGAGCTCGTGGACGTCAATCGCCAGCTGCCGATCGCGTATCGAAACACCATCGCCAACATGATGGCGGAGGCCGAAGCGCTCAATGGCATTTTCGCGCCGGACGACACCACCTCCGACTGGTACCGGCAGAAGGGGTTCACGGATCTGCCGTACCCGGTGATCCGGCCGGGAGCGGACGCCGTCTACGCGATTGATGAGACGGTCGATCTTGCAGGCGTACGGCCGATGATCGCCAAGCCGTTCAGTCCCGGCAACGCCTATCCCGCGGAGGAGGTGGCCCGGGAGCACCTGTCGTTCGACAAGGCGATGATCGGGTCCTGCACCAACGGCAGCTACGACGACCTGCTCCAGGCGGCCGTCGTCCTCCGCGCGGCGCGGGCGCAGGGTCTCACCAGGGTGGAACGGGATCTCGCGATCTTTCCGGGGTCCGGTGGCGTCGGCCGGCAGATCGAGGCCGCCGACCCGCGGCTGGGCGGCCAGTCGATTGCACAGGTGTTCCGGTCGGTGGGCGGCCAGATCCGCCAGTCGTGGTGCGGCCCCTGTTTCGGGCAGGGGCCCGATGCACTGAAGCCGGGCCAGCGCGCGATCACGTCGTTCAATCGCAACTGGCAGAACAGAATGGGCGTCGGGGGTGAGGGTTACCTTGCCAGCCCGGCCGTAGTCGCGGCGTCAGCGCTCCTGGGGTTCATGGCCCCGCCGTCGGAGCTTGGCCTGACGTGGGATCCGGAAACGTTTGGAGTGTAGCGCTGTATGCCGTCATTGACAGACCCGCAGATCTGGATCGCGTTCACGACGCTGACGTTCCTCGAGATTGTGCTTGGCGTCGACAACATCATTTTCATCTCCATTCTCTCGGGGAAGCTCCCGGAGGCGCAGCAGGCCCGCGCGCGGCGGGTGGGGCTGCTCGGCGCGATGCTGATGCGCGTGGCGCTGCTCTTCTCGATCGCGTGGATCGTGAAGCTCACCGCGCCGCTCTTCACGACGTTCGGCAGGCCGATTTCGGGCCGCGACCTGATCCTCATCGGCGGCGGGCTCTTCCTGCTCGCCAAGAGCACGTTCGAGATGCACGAGCGGCTCGAAGGGGAAGAGGAGCACGCGTCGGGGCGCGCGGCCGCCTCGTTTGCCAGCGTCATCGTCCAGATCATGCTGCTCGATGTCGTGTTCTCGCTCGATTCGGTGATCACGGCCGTGGGGATGGCCGACGATCTGGCCGTGATGATCGCTGCCGTGGTCGTCGCGATCGGCATCATGATGCTGTCGGCGGAAACCATCAGCGCGTTCGTCCACAAACACCCCACGGTCAAGATGCTCGCCCTGAGCTTCCTGCTCCTGATTGGAATGTCGCTGCTGCTCGAAGGGTTCGGCCAGCACATCCCGAAGGGGTACATCTACTTCGCCATGGGCTTCTCGGTGTTCGTCGAGATGATCAACCTCCGAATCCGGGGCAAAGCGCGTCCCGTGCAGCTGCGCGACCGGTATGTGACGGATGAGGCCCCGCCCGCCTGAAACGATTCTCCCGGTCGCGGCGTCCTTCTTGATGACCGGGCCCGGTCCGGCCCTGTTTTATCAGGAGGGTCGTCCCGCTATGAAACATCTGACCGCGATTCTGTTGGCCCTGATTCTCGTCCCCGCGGCAGCGGCGGCCCAGCAGCCTGGAGGCGCCCCCCCGGCCCAGGCGCCCGCGGCAGCTGCATCACCCAATACCTGGCGCGTGGACTCTTCCCACAGCTCCGCGGGCTTCAGCGTGCGACACATGATGGTGGCGACGGTTCGCGGGACCCTCGGCCCGATTTCGGGCGCCGTGGAGTACGACGGCAAGGACGTGTCGAGCATCAGGGCCGACGTGACGATTGACGTCACGAAGATCAACACGGGCAACGAGCGGCGGGACAACGATCTGCGCGCCGCGGATTTCTTCGACGTCGCCAGACACCCCACGATCACGTTCAAGTCCAAACGCGTGCAGCCGGGCGGAGAAGGACGGTTCAGCCTGGTTGGGGATCTCACGATGCGCGGGGTCACGAAGGAAGTGACGCTCGACGTCGATGGGCCATCCCCGGCCGTAAAGGATCCGAAGGGCGGATTGAAGATCGGCGCGACGGCGACGACGAAACTGAACCGCCGGGATTTTGGCTTGAACTACAACAATCTGATCGAGGCGGGACCGGTCGTCGGCGACGAGGTGACCGTCACCATCGATCTCGAGCTGAACAAGGCCGCCGGATAGGTTGATGCGCGCGGCAATCAGAGCGCGACGCGGTGCCGCCCGCTGTGCAGGTAGTTCATCGTCTGCACGGTCAGCATGATCGTGAACTCGAGCTTCGTCCGATCCTCCGGCCCCATCAGCCGCAGGTGCAGCTCGTTGGCCCGCTGGATCATGTTCTCGAGCACCTGGTCAATCGTGTACTGATACTCCCCCGTGTTCGCCGCGACCATCCGGCGGATCTCCCTGCGCAGCCGCGCGATGAACCGCGCAGCCTTCATGTTGTCGGCGTACTCCGGTGCGTCCGAGAACAGGCGCCGTAAATCCCGATCGTAGAAGTGCGGATGCTCGACGCCGTAGTGGCGGCGTTTGCGCGCATAGTGCGCGTGAAGCGTCGTCCGCAGGCTCTGCAGCGGTTCGACCTTCCGCCGTGTCTGGACCAGCATCGGCTTTCCGGCCAGCTCCCGCATGAGCCCGTCCATGTACTCGAGCTTCTTGAGCGCCGGCCAGTCGGCGTAGCGCGTGCGCCAGTCGGCCTCGGGAGTGAGCCACGCGGCGAAGGTCTCGGCAAAGTCTTCGTCGGGATGGCTCTGCGCGTACCAGCTGTCCAGATGGAGGACGAAGCTCTTGCTGTAAGGCTTCGGCGTGTAGTAGTCGGGATACTGCATGTAGGACGGCCCGAAGATCTGCTGCCGCCGCCGCCGCTGCCGGAGCTTGTAACCGTTGTCGATCGCGTGGCCGGCTTCGTGACGCAGGATCTTCAGGCACCACGCCTCGGTGCCCCCCTCCACTTCGAGCATCTGCGCGCGTTCGAGCTTCTCGAGGCGCGGGTGCGCCAGGTAGAACGGGATGGCCACGCCGGGAACGCCGTCCGGGGAGAACCACTCGGCCGACAGCCAGAAATGCGGCTGAAACGCAAGGCCGCGGGCGTCGAGCTCGCCTTGCAGCGTGGCCAGGCGCGGCTCGAGTGCGCTGCCCTCGATCGTGATGCCGAGCTGCGCGAGGCGGAGGTCCAGCAGCCTTTCGTCGGGCCATCCGGCCCACTCGTCGGCGGGGACGATCCCGCCCGCCGCCTGGACCGACGCGCGCGCCCGGGGGGCCTCCGGTTCGGGTTCCAATTCTTGGAGTCTAACTGAGTTGTGGGGGCGCTCGCGCTATGGTATATCCCTGAAGCTCGTCAAGAGGGCGTTCCGGCACGGACGGACGGTTTTTTCAGGGTTTCTTCAGGACTTTTCATTCGCGGCGCGGCTACTCTCGCACCGTAGCGAACACCTGCTGACTCTTCATTCCGCCGGAGCGCGGATTCCAAGGAGCCTGTATGAACGTCCTGTGTCGTGTCGCCGTGGCGGTCGCCGTCGCCGCAATCGTGGCCGTCCCTTCGTTCGCGCAGGGGCCGGCCGGTCCCGCCGTGTCGGCGGCGGCCCCACAGCCCCCGGACGTGACAGACCCGGACGACCCTCGGTACGAGGAAACCGTGGTCGTCAGCGGCTCGAGGGCGGAGGAGAAGCTGGTGAATACACCGGTGACGATGACCGTCATCGGCACCCAGCAGATCGAGCGCGCCACTTCGCCGAACTTCGCGGAGCTGCTGCGGTCGGTTCCGGGCCTCAACATCACCCAGACCTCCGCGCGCGACATCAACGTGACGAGCCGCGCTCCGACCGGCACGCTGGCGACCGGACAGCTGGCCCTCCTCGATGGCCGGAGCCTCTACCAGGACTTCTTCGGCTTCGTCATGTGGGACTTCCTGCCGGTCAACCTGAACGAGATCAAGCAGGTGGAGGTGATTCGCGGACCCGCCTCGGCGGTCTGGGGCGCGAACGCGGTCAACGGGGTCATCAACGTGATCACGAAGACGCCGCGCGAGATGCTTGGCACGACGGCCACGCTCGGCCTCGGGACGTTCGAGCGGGCCGGGGGAGAGGACGCCGGCTCCCTCTGGTACATCAGCGGAACACACGCCGCCGCGATCAACGATCGCTGGGCGTTCAAGCTGTCGGCCGGCGGCTACTCGCAGGATCCGCTGTCGCGGCCGACCGGGCCCATCCGCGGGTCGCCGGTCACGCCGAGATCCCCCCTCGGGACGCCGTATCCCGCCTACACGAACAGCGGAACGTCCCAGCCCAAGTTCGACGGCCGGCTGGATTACGACTCTGAGGACGGCCGGCGGCTTTCGTTCACCGGGGGCGTCGCGGGCACCGAGGGCATCATGCATTCCGGGATCGGCCCGTTCGATATCGAATCCGGCACCGTCATGAGCTACGGCCGCGTGAATTTCTCCCGCAGGCGCCTGCGGGCGGCGGCGTTCGTCCAGAGCCTGGACGGCGACGCGACGAACCTCATCGCGAGGGGACCGGCCGGCGGATTCATTCCGTTCCAGTTCAAGACGAACACCGCCGATCTCGAGATTTCCGACCTCCGCACGTTCGCCTCGCGGCACGTCGTCAGCTACGGCGGCAACCTGCGCCGCAACACGTTCGACCTGTCGATCGCGCCGGAGAGCGACAACCGGACGGAATTCGGGGTGTACGGGCAGGACGAGATTTTCCTGTCGCGGTTCCTGCGCGCCACGGTCGGCGCGCGCGTCGATCGCTTCGATTACCTGGACAGCTTCGTGCTGTCTCCGCGGGCGGCGCTGCTCATCAAGCCGCGGGAGAACCACACGTTTCGCGTGTCGTACAACCGGGCGTATCGGTCGCCATCGGTCATCAACAATTTCCTCGACACCACGCTCACCGAGCCGTTGCCGCTGGGGCAGATCAATCCGGCCCTCGCGCCGCTTGGAAATTACCTGATCCCGATCCGGGTTCGCGGCAACACGGATCTCGAGGAAACGTCGCTCGACGCCTACGAGCTCGGCTACACGGGCGTGATCGCCGGCCGGACCGTGCTGTCGGCTGCGGTCTACCTGAACAAGACCAAGAACGACATTCTGTTCACGGAGAACACCGCGGCGCGGTGGACCGCCGCGAATCCGCCGCCCAACTATGCGTTCGGATTCCTTCCGCCGCAGACCATTCCCCTGATCTCGCCTGGCGGCTTCCCTGCTTCGTTCACGTATCGGAACTTCGGAAGGACCACGCAGAAAGGGCTGGAGCTTGGCGTCGATACGTCCGTGAACCGCCATGTGAGCTTCTTCACCAACTATTCCTACCAGGCCGAACCGGAACCCGAAGGGTTCGACATCTCGGAGCTCAATCTGCCGGCCAAGAACCGCTTCAACGCCGGGACGAGCCTGAGCTACGGCCGGGTGCTCGGCAACGTGTCGCTCAGCTATTCGGACAGGGCGTTCTGGCAGGACGTCCTCGATGACCGGTATCATGGGACGACCGAGCCGTACACGCTGGTCAATGCCGGGCTTGGCGTGAAGTGGGGATCCGGCGATCGGGTGACGACGTCGGTGAAGGTCACGAACCTCGCGAATCAGAGCATCATGCAGCACGTCTTCGGCGACATCACCCGGCGGCAGATCGCGGGAGAGCTCCGCGTGCACTTCGGAGGGCCGAAATAGACCTCGAGCTCCCGGTTTGACGATTCGGCTGCTGGCACTCGATATCGACGGGACGATCCTCGACAGCGACGGGCAGGTGCCCGATGCGAATCGTGACGCCATCGCCCGCGCAATCGACGCGGGCGTGGAGGTCGTGCTCGCGACCGGACGGCGGTACGATTTTGCCCGCGCCATCGTCGAGCAGCTGCCGGCGCCATTGACGCTCATTCTGAGCAACGGCGCGATCGTGAAGACGCTCGCCGGCGAGACGCTCTTCCGCGATCTGCTGCCGCGCGACGTCGCGCGCGGCGTCCTGGCCCGGGTGCCGCAGCACCGCAAGAGCGCAGCGGTCGTGTTCGATCGGCCGCGCGAGGGGCAGGTCGTCTACGAAGAGATTGACTGGAGCCATCCCCGGCACGAGCGATTCTTCGCGTCCAACCGTCCGTTCCTCCGCGAAGTGTCGCCGCTCGAAGCCTGCCTCACCGAGGATCCCATCCAGGTCATGTTCTCCGGCGGATGCGTCGAGATGCGGACACTCTTCGACGAGCTCCAGCCGAGCGCGTCGCACTTCGCCGTGTCGCTTACCCAGTACGAACACCGCGATTTCTCGCTCGTCGACGTCGTTCGCGCGGGCTGCTCGAAAGGGTCGGCGCTCTGCACGTGGTCCGAGCGCCGCGGATTCGGCCGGCACGAAGTGATGGCGATCGGAGACAATTTGAACGACCTCCCGATGCTCGAGTTCGCCGGCACGCCGGTCCTGATGGGGAACGCGCTGGATGAGCTGAAGGCGCGCGGCTGGCATGTGACCGGCACGAACGACGAAGCGGGTGTCGCGGGCGCCATCGAAACGTTCATATTGGGGAAAGTCTGAAGTTCGAACGCTGAAGGTCGAACCTTGATAGCTGATAGCTGATAGCTGATAGCTGAAAGCTGAGAGCTGGTAGCTGTCCGAAAGGGATCCTGAAAACGTGGCAATGGGTATGGGACTTCGGCTGCCGAAATCCGAAGGCACGCGCGGGCAGCGGCACCGGCTGCCCGCAGCCGACGTGAAAGACGCGAAAGACGCGCCGAAGAAGAAAAAAATGACGTCGGCGGCGTGGCAGGAGGCCAAGGCCCTCATCTGGGCGCGGCGCGGCCGCCTGGGTGTCGGCATCGCCCTGATGCTCGTCAACCGCGTCTCGGGCCTCGTCCTTCCGGCGACGTCGAAGTACCTGATCGACGACGTGATCGGCAAGGGGCGCGCCGATCTGCTGGTCCCGCTGGCGATCGCGGCGGGTGCCGCGACCCTCGTCCAGGCGGTGTCGTCGTTCGCGCTCTCGCAGGTGCTCGGCGTTGCGGCGCAGCGCGCGATCACCGAGACCCGCCGCCGTGTCGAGGCGCACGTCGCACGGCTGCCGGTCAATTACTTCGACTCGACACAGTCCGGAATTCTCATTTCCCGCATCATGACCGACGCGGAAGGCATCCGGAATCTCGTGGGAACGGGTCTGGCGCAGCTGACCGGCAGCGTCGTGACGGCGCTCTTCGCGCTCGCGTACCTCTTCTACCTCAACTGGTACCTCACCTTGATCACCATCGTCGCGCTGGCGACCTTCGGAGGCGGCATGGCGCTGGCCTTCAAGCGGCTCCGGCCGCTGTTCCGCGAACGCGGGAAGATCAACGCCGCAGTGACAGGACGGTTGAACGAGACGCTCAACGGCATCCGCATCGTGAAGACCTACACGGCGGAAAAGCGGGAGGAGCTCGTGTTCACTCGAGGCGTGAACCGCCTGTTCCGCAACATCGCGCAGTCGATTACCGGCGTCTCCGCGATCACCGCGTTTTCCACCGTCGTCGTCGGCGCCATCGGCGTGATCATGATTCTCGTCGGCGGCCAGGCCATCATCGACGGTCAGATGACGCTCGGGGATTTCATCAACTACATCCTGTTCACGGGGCTCATGGCCGCGCCTGTCGTCCAGATTGCGTCCATCGGCACGCAGATCAGCGAGGCCTTTGCCGGGCTCGACCGGATACACGAGCTGGTGACCATGAAGACGGAGGACGACGAGGACAGCACCCGCGAGTCCTTCGGCGCCATCCGCGGCGAGGTCCGGTTCGAGGACGTGTCATTCGAGTACAACGCCGGAACTCCCGTGCTGAAGCACGTCAGCTTCACCGCCCCGGCGGGGACGACCACGGCACTCGTCGGATCCAGCGGTTCGGGCAAGAGTACGCTCATCAGCCTGGTGATGGCCTTCAATCGTCCGCTGACCGGGCGCATCCTGATCGACGGACGCGACCTGCGAACCGTGCGCCTGCGCGACTACCGGTCGCAGCTCGGCGTCGTGCTCCAGGACAACTTTCTCTTCGACGGCACCGTCGGCGACAACATCCGCTATGGGCGCAAGGACGCAACCGGGGAGGAGATCCGCCACGTCAGCCGCATCGCGCATGCCGACGAGTTCATCGAAGGGTTCGAGAAGAAGTACGACACGATCGTCGGCGAACGGGGCGTGAAGCTGTCGGGAGGGCAGCGGCAGCGGGTCGCGATCGCCCGCGCGATCCTGGCGGACCCGCGCATCCTGGTCCTGGACGAGGCGACGTCGAGTCTCGACAGCGAGAGCGAGGCGCTCATCCAGGACGGCCTCCGGTCCTTGCGTACGGGACGGACGACGTTCGTGATCGCGCACCGCCTGTCGACGATTCGCAGCGCCGACCAGATCCTGGTCGTCGAGCACGGAGAGATCGTGGAGCGCGGGACGCATGCCGAGCTCATGACGCTCGACGGCCGCTATCGTACGCTGTACGACAAGCAGTACCGACTCGAGACGGACCGCTTCATCAATCCCGGCGAAGACTTCACGCCCCAGCCCGTCGCCACCAAAGTGCCCACGGGTGTTCGAAGCCACGACTCACTCTAACTCGGGGCTCGGGGCTCGGGGCGCGAAAATGCTCTCGGCTGAAAAACTGCCTGGAAGCTGGAAGCTGGGAACTGGAAAGCTGATTTACTATGCCGCAGTTCATTTACACCATGAAGGGGCTCGGGAAGGTTCACCTTCCCGACCATGTCGTGCTGAAGGACATCTGGCTGTCCTTCCTGCCGGGGGCGAAGATTGGCGTGCTGGGGCTGAACGGCTCGGGCAAGAGCACGCTGCTGCGCATCATGGCGGGGCAGGAGACGCAATACATCGGGGAGGCCTGGCCGGCCGAGGGCATCACGACCGGCTTTCTCGAACAGGAGCCGCAGCTCGATCCGGCAAAGACGGTGCTCGGCAACGTCGAGGAGGGGGTCGCCGAGATCAAGGCGCTGCTGGCCCGGTACGACGAGATCAACGCGATGTTCGCCGAGGAGCTGTCCCCCGAGAAGATGGACAAGGTGCTCGAGGAGCAGGGCCGCGTCCAGGACCGGATCGAAGCGGCCGACGGATGGAATCTTGATTCGCGGCTGGAGCTCGCGATGGATGCGCTGCGCCTCCCGCCGGCCGACGCCGATGTCACGACGCTGTCCGGCGGTGAGCGGCGCCGCGTGGCGCTCTGCCGGTTGCTGCTCAGGAGCCCCGACCTGCTGCTGCTCGACGAGCCGACCAACCATCTCGACGCGGAATCGGTCGCCTGGCTCGAGCGCTTCCTGAAGGATTATCCGGGAACCGTGGTCGCGGTCACGCACGACCGGTATTTTCTCGACAACGTGGCCGGCTGGATCCTCGAGCTCGATCGCGGGCACGGCATCCCCTGGGAAGGGAACTATTCCTCGTGGCTGGAGCAGAAGCAGAAGCGCCTCGAAATCGAGGAGAAGTCCGAAACCAAGCGGCAGCGCACGCTCGCGCGTGAACTGGACTGGATCCGGATGTCGCCGCGGGCGCGCCAGGCGAAGGGCAAGGCCCGCCTGAACGCGTACGAGGACCTGTTGAAGGAGGAGACCTCCCAGAAAATCGAGCAGGTCGAGATTTACATCCCTCCCGGCCCGCGGCTCGGCGACATCGTCGTCGAGTCCCGCTCCCTCCGCAAGGCGTACGGCGAGACGCTCCTGATGGACGACGTGAACTTCACCCTGCCGAGGGGCGGGATCGTCGGCGTCATCGGGCCCAACGGAGCG
>JALZOC010000173.1 GCA_030857365.1 Acidobacteriota bacterium | reverse complement strand
GCGCGGAGGTGATCGAGCAGGCGTCCCGGCGTGGCAATCAGCACGTCGACACCGCTGCGGAATGCGTGCTCCTGCGGCCCCATGCCGACCCCGCCGTAGATCGACGCGCCCGTGATCGGCGTGTGCACGGCGAGATCATTGAGGTCCGCGAGGATCTGCGCGGCCAGTTCCCGGGTCGGGGCGAGCACGAGGGCTCGTGTGGTGCCGCGCGGCTTTTCGATCAGCTTATTCAGGATCGGGAGCAGGAAGGCCGCGGTCTTGCCGCTGCCCGTCTGTGCGCACGCGAGAACGTCGCGCCCGTCGAGTCCGGGTGGAATCGCGTCGGCCTGGATCGGCGTGGGCCGCGCGAATCCGAGTTCCTTGATGCCCTGGAGCAGGCTGGGATGCAGTTTCAGGTCGTTGAATGACAATAAAAAATCCAAATCCGGTTGTGACGGTGCCGTCCCCGACGTCGCCGCGCCTCACGGCACCCTCCTTACGCTACCACGCCTTCCGGAGCGGCCGCAGCAGCCCGCAACCGTCCGCCGGCCAGAACGCCCGCGACGCCGATCATCCCGACGACGGCGGCATACCACGCGGGCTGGCCCGCCGCAGGCGCCTGGACGACCGCCCCGATCGAGAGCACCGCCGTCATCGCCGCGAGCGCGACCGCATGCCCGAACGGAGCCGACGCCCCGATTCGCGCGGCCAGCCAGCCGCCGAACACGGCGGCCAGCAGATTCGTCGCGAGGTTGGCCGCGAGGTACACGACCGGGAGCGGATCAGGCGCGGCCGCGTCGCTGGACACGAAGAGCGCAGTCGCGAGCCTCGTTCCCACCATGACGGTCGACGCCATGAAGCCGAACCCGGCCACAACCGCGGCAATGCTTCGAAGTGGCTGCATGGGTGCGATGATCCTCCCGTCTGGCCCGGCCGCGGCTCACAGCACCCGGATCACGTCCGAGCGCGTGATGATGAAGGTCTTCTCCGTCTTGAAATCCCGGATGAGCACCGCGGGATTCGCCGGGGTGATCATCGTGGACAGCAGATCGACCGGCGTCGAGATGTCGATGAACGGGAAGGCCGGCTGCATGATCGATTCGACCGGCTGCGCCTTGACGGCTGGATCCGCCACGAGCTGCTCGTACAGGTGCGTCTCGTTGAGCGATCCGACCAGCCGCTTGTCGCGGGTGATCGAGATCTGTGAGAAATCGTGCTCGCTCATCAGCTTCACCGCCGTCTCCACAGGCTCGGTGCCCTCGATGGCGAGCAGCTCGCCCGAGAGCCCCGAGGCCACGAGATCGCGCGCCGTCATGCCGGCTTTCTCGATGAAGCCCTTCTCGCGCATCCATTCGTCATTGAACATCTTCCCCAGGTAACGCGACCCGTGATCGTGGAAGATCACGACGACGACGTCGTCTTTGGAGAAGTGCTCCTTGAGCTGCAGCAGCCCTGCCAGCGCGGATCCCGCCGAGTTGCCGGCAAAAATTCCTTCCTCCCTCGCGATGCGGCGGGTCATCAGCGCGGCGTCCTTGTCGGTGACCTTCTCGAAATGATCGATGACGGAAAAATCGACATTCCGAGGGAGGAAATCCTCGCCGATACCTTCCGTGATGTAGGGGTAGATCTCGTTCTTGTCGAAAATCCCGGTCTCCTTGTACTTCTTGAAGACCGACCCATAGGTGTCGATGCCCCAGGCCTTGATCTTCGGGTTCCGCTCCTTGAGGTACCGGCCGACGCCGCTGATCGTTCCGCCCGTGCCGACGCCCACGACGAGGTGCGTGACGCGGCCCTCGGTCTGCTCCCAGATCTCGGGCCCGGTCTGCTCGTAGTGGATCGCGGTGTTCGACAGGTTGTCGTACTGGTTCGCCTTCCAGGAGTCGGGCACGTCCTTCTCCAGGCGCGACGACACGGAGTAGTACGATCGCGGGTCTTCAGGATCAACGTTCGTCGGGCAGACGATGACCTCCGCGCCGAACGCCCGGAGAGCGTCCACCTTCTCCTTCGACTGCTTGTCGGTAGTGGTGAAGATGCATTTGTAGCCCCGCACCACGGCGGCGATGGCGAGGCCCATCCCCGTATTGCCCGATGTTCCTTCGATGATGGTGCCCCCCGGCTGCAGCAGTCCGGCCCGCTCGGCGTCCTCGATCATCCTGAGCGCCATCCGGTCCTTGATCGAGTTGCCGGGATTGAACGTCTCGAGCTTCGCGAGCACGGTCCCCTGCACATCACGCGTGATGCGGTTCAGGCGGACCATCGGCGTGTTGCCGATCACGTCGAGGATGGAACTGGCGATTCTGGGCGGCACGGACTCTCGATTATATCGAACGGCGTCAGGGCTGCGGACGGGCATAGCGCTCGGCCGCCCGTTCGCGCGCCCTGGCCGCGACCTCTTCCCGGCTCCGGGGAGGCGCCGCGGTCACGAGGGACTGAATCAGGCGCCGCGCCGCCGCCGTCACCTCGTCGACAGCTTCGGTGAATGCTTCTTCATTCGCCTTCGAGGGCTTCGTGAACCCGCTCACTTTCCGGACGAACTGCAGCGCTGACGCACGCACCTCGTCGTCGGTTGCCGGCGGCGCGAAGTTGAACAGCGGTCTGATGTTCCTGCACATGCTCTGCTCCTGCGGCTTCTACAGCACATCCTTGCGCGCCAGGTACGATTTGCGAGCCCGCGCCTTGAGCCCGGGGCGCCGCACCTTGACCTCGAGCTTGTGCGTCCTGCCGTCCAATGTCTGCGGAGTGAACGCGAGCGCGTACTGCCGGTGCAGCTCGTCGGCGACGCGAGTGAACGTGGCCGACAGGTTGTTCGCCGACGTCAGCTCGAAGTAGCCGCCGCCCGTCGCGAGCGCGACCCGTGGAAGCCCGGAATCCGGCTTTTCGAATTCCGGGGGCTGGCCCAATCCACCGCGCGACCCGATACCCGCACCTCGGCCGCCCGGACCGCCGCGACGTCCCTGCGAGGGGAAGTAACGCCTACCTGCCAGGCCCACGGCAAACACCATGACGTCGTGCGCCTCTGCGTTCCTCATGACCTCGGCCACACTGATGCTCTGACTGTTCATCGGCCTGTCGACCCCGTCGGTGAAGACGAGAATCACGCGCCGGCCGCTCTGGTGCTGGAGAGCGGTGATGCCCACGTTGACCGCATTCCAGAGCGGTGTGGCCCCCGGTTCCTGGAGCTCGGTCCGGAGGATGGCGATGAGGTCGCGCTGGCTGCCGGTGAACTCGCGCGGATCGAGCTGAATCCGATTCGAAAAGCTTCCGATTCTCGCCTTGTCGCCCGGGAGCAGCTGTGACACGAACTGCTCCGCCGCCGAACGCACCAGCTTGAAGTTGCTGATCATGCTGCCGCTGCGGTCGAGCATCAGAACGACGGTGATGGGCTGCACACCGCTTTCGAACAGGGCAATCGGCTGGAGTTTGCCGTTGTCGTACACCTCGAAGTCGTCGCGGGTGAGATCCGGCACCAGACCGCCGGATGCATCCGAAACGGTCACATACACCGGGACCATCCGCGCCGCCGTCCGGAACACCGAATCCTGCGCGCGGAGTGTCGCTGACACGGCGATGGCCAGGACGGCGAGGACGACGGCGAACCGGGTCACAGTACGCATGGGGATTGCGGGGGATCCGAGGACTGTCCGTTCCCTTCGATGTTACAGCCTCGGGCGGCAAACCCGACACCGCGACCGCCGGGCTGGAAGCAGTCTAGAAGATGATGCGGTCCCTGCGGGCTTGAACCTTCTTGAAGTCGAGGCCCGGCACTTTCTTGAGATCGTCGATGGACTTGAACCCGCCGGACTTCTCACGATAGGCGAGCACCGCAGCCGCCTCCTTGCGGAGCAGCGACAGCACCGATTCGAGCTCGATCGCCGTGGCGCGGTTCATGTTCAGCTTCGGCGCTGCCTCACCCAGGAAGTTCGCGGTCAGGTACTCGATGATGAGCGCGAGCTCCTCGTCGGTACCCTGGGCCCCCCGCCACTTCATGTCGGCAACAGTCGCCTGCCAGCCTTCGCGGGTCAGGCGGTAGGCCGCTACACGGTTTGGTTCATGACACGGAGCGCACACTCGGACGGTTTCGTCCTTGCCCGGGCCGTCCGGCAGTTGCGCCATCACTGGCGCGACCCACCCGGCGATCGAAAGCGCGGTTGTCAGCACTGCCAGTCTGCCACCTCGGCCGCACGCGCGATAGGACCACCGCTGCATAGTGGTATTTTACAGCGCGACCGCGTCCGGGGGTGCGGGTTACTGCGCGACTCCCAAAGGTGGCCCGCAGCGCCGGTACCGCGCGACAGAGGTAGGCCTGATGACGATTGCGCCTGCAGACAAGTTCTTCGACGTCCGCATCACGACTCGCGTCGACATCGCCGACGATCTCTGGCTGATACGGGTCGATCCGGGCGGTGCATTCAACTTCGCCCCCGGACAGTACGCGACGCTCGGAGTCGACGCCGGCAAGGGACTGGTCGAACGGGCCTACTCCATCGTTTCGTCGCCCTACGAGCGGGAGATCGAGTTCTTCTTCGAGCTCGTGCCGCAAGGCGAGTTGACACCGCTTCTCTATCGCCTGCGTCCGGGCGACACCATCAAGGCCCGGCGAGCCGCGAAGGGCCGATTCACACTCGACATGATCAGCGGCCGCACCAACCACCTCCTGCTCGCCACAGTGACGGGAGTCGCACCGTACGTCAGCTACGTCCGGACGCTGCGAAAGGATTGGCAGGAGAAGAAGTTCCCGGGGGATCACAAGTTGTACATCGTCCAGGGCGCCAGCCTCTCGCGGGAACTTGGCTACCGTGAAGAGCTCGAACAGCTGGCCGCAGAGCTGCCCTGGCTGACCTATATCCCGACGATCAGCCGTCCCTGGGACGACCGCACGTGGGAGGGAGAGACGGGCCGGGTCGACGACATCATCAGGAAGTACACCGATCTCTGGGCACTCGAGGCGGGCAACACGAGCGCGTATCTCTGCGGCCACCCCGAGATGATCGAGCACGGCAAGGCGATCCTGCGACGGCGAGGCTGGACGAAGGAATTGGTCAAGGAGGAGGTCTACTTCATCCTGAAGCACGGGCCGAATGAGGCCGGTTGACGACGTAGATGCCGGCCAGGACGAGGGCGCCGCCGCCCACGAGTGACCACGAGAGCGGCTCGCCAAGCGTCGGAATCGCCAGAAGCGCCGTCAGCGGGGCCTGAGCCAGGAGCCCGACGGACGTGCGCGTGGCCGGCAGGTGGCCGAGCGCATATACGAGCGCGAAGTACGCGGTGAGCTGGGACACGAGACCGAGCGCCACGAGGGCGCCCCACGTCCGTCCGGAAAACCCCCTGAGCGGCATGTCGAGCAGCAGGCAGATGACGAGCAGCGTCGCCGCACTGCCGACCGCTGCCAGCGCACTGAAGGTCAGGGTGTCCATTTCGGTTCGGACATGCTCCGTCGTCAGCATGTAGGCGGCGAAGAACAGCGCGGCGCTCACCGCCAACAAATCGCCAGTCACGTCTCCGCGTGCGCCGGCCTCCCAGACGTCGACGGCGACTATGACGCCGCACCCTGTGAGCGCCAGCGCAAGCCCCACCCAGAACGACGCGCGCGGCGGCCTGCGGAAGAACATCCAGGTCATCAGGCCGACGAACACCGGGGCGTTGTTGCCAAGCAGCGACGCCGTCGCCGCGGAGGTCCGCAGCACCGCGGTGTTGAACAAGGCGAGGTCGATCGCGAAGAACGCGCCTCCCGTGAGCGCCAGCGCGAGGGCCCGGCGCTCGACGCGCCCCGAGCCTCGAGCCATGCGCCAGGGCACGAGCACCAGGGCCGCAATCAGCACTCGATAGAAGGCGGAAACCGGGCCCGGAATGCTGGCCCACCGCACGAGCACCGCGGACCAGGAGATGCAGAGGACCGCGAAGATGAGGGCGCCATACGCGAACCACGGGCGGGCGCGATCGCCAGCGACGGGCGTGCCGCGCGACAGCGGAACAGCGGTCACGATGCCGTGAGCGCGCACGAATCGGTGGCGTGTGGCTGCTGCCCGTCAGACATGACAGTCCTCAGACTCCTCCGCAAGCAGCGTCTGGAGCCCATCGGCTGCTGCAACGTTTCGCCATCGAATGTTAGTGCCTCGACGAGCAG
>JALZOC010000172.1 GCA_030857365.1 Acidobacteriota bacterium | reverse complement strand
GCCCGAGATCGAGCTGGAAGAACGGATGCGCCCGGGCGGCGTTGCGCGGAGCGTTGCCGAACGGCTGCGTGCGGTCGGTGGGAATCTCGACCGTCGCTGAGTTGAGATAGTTCGCGAGCGTCCGTTCGCTCTCCGGCGTGATGGGATCACCGGTCAGGTTCGGGCGGTATGTCGGACTGCCGCTGACCGAGAAGGCCGCCGGCGGCCCGTAACTGAGGTTGATCGGGACGCCGCTCGTCATCGTGTTGATGCCCACCACGCGCCAGCCCCCGAGAACTCCTTCGAGCACCGGGTTCAGGTTCGCGGCGAACTTCCGGTCGCGTCCGAACGGCAGCTCCCAGACGAAGCTGGTCGTGTTGTTCAGCGGCTGATCGTAGCCGGACCGTCCGAAGTCCGCCTCGATGTTGCGGTAATTCACGCGGCTGTTGTCGCCGTTCTGGGTCTCGAGGTGTCCGGAGGCGTTGTCTCTCGCGCGTGACCACGTGAACGAGTTCAGCAGGTACAGTCCGCGCGAGTAGCGGCGCTCCACTTTGAGCTGCAGCGCGTGATAATCCCCCTTGCCCCCCGCCCACGCGATCTGGATTTCCTGGAATCCCGCGATCGGGCGGCGCGCCTGCAGCGTCGCGTTCTCGGTGGGCCCGTTCGGCCGCGCCTGGTTGTAATCGCCGAGCGTCATGATGTCGGAGCTCTTGTTCCCGACGTAGCCGATGTCGACGAGCAGGTTCGGCAGCAGCTCGCGCTGCACGGACGCGTGCCAGCTCTGTACGTTCCCGGTCGGGTTGTCGGCCGGAATGTAGTTCACGCGCACGTTCAGCGGATTGAAGTTCGCGGGAACCGTCAACCCTTCGGGGTATCCCTGTTGCGTCGTGCGAAAGCATGTCGTCGGTGCGGTGTTCGCCCCGCAGAGTCCCTGCGTGGGCAGCTGGTTGATCGTGGCACCGACGACGTGGGGACCGTTGAAGGAGAGGAGGTTCTCACCCCCGAGGCGATTGAAGTGGATGTAGCTGACGCCGTAGCCCGACCGGATGACGGTCTTGTCGCTCACGGCAAACGCGAGGCCGAGCCGCGGTGCGAAGTTGTTCTTGTCTGGACGGACGAGCGCCCGATCGTAAATCGACCCGTCCTTCGCCTGGATCAGCGTGTTCGACACCGGGTCGTAGTTCGTGAGGAAGTTGTCCTTCTCCCACTGCGGTGTCGCGAACTCGTAGCGGACGCCGAGGTTGAGCGTCAGCCGGCGGTCCACCTTCACGTCGTCCTGCACGTAGCCAAAGTGCATCCGCTGGCGGAGGTTCGCGATGAAGGGGTTGATGATCGCGTACTGGCTGCGGGCCCCGAACATGAAATCGGCGAGATTGTACGTGCCCGGATCGTTCGTCGTCACGCCGAGCGGGCGGCTGAACTGTCCGCTGTAGGTGTCGCGCCCGTACTTCGGATTGAAGTCGTCGATTTTCGTGTTGATCGCCTGATACTCGTATCCCGTCTTGAAGCTCTGGCGCCCTTTCACCCATGAGAAGTTGATCCGCGGGTTGAGGACGGAGGGATCCTGGAACTGCGGATTGCTGTTCTGACGTCCCCACGTCGTCCACCCGCCGACTCCCTGCTCGGTGAGACCGCCGGCGAAGCGCGGATCCGTGGGAAGCCCGGTGATCCCGTACGCCTCGAGCATGGTGGGGCCGCCCACGCCCGGAGGCTCCTTGCCCGCTTCCGTGCGGGACACTCCGAGGCGGATCTCGAGCAGCGAGCTCGAGGTCGGTGTGTACGTGAACCCGCCAGCGACCTGGTCGTTGAGGACGTGCACGAACGCGTTGCTCGGGCTGCCCGTGGCACCCGGGATGGCCGGCGGCTCGAAGTTGTCCACCTTGCGATGACTGACGCGGACGAACGCGGTCATCCGCGTGCTGAACTGGTGATCCACCTTCACGTCGAACTTGTTGTTGAAGTCCTGTCGCCTCGGGAGGGAATCGAAATTGTTCGAGGTGCCCGGACGCGTGGGCTCCGGCAGGTCGGCGAGCACCTTCCGGGCGAAGGGCGTGATGGCGCTCGACGGGATCGCGCCGTTGGCGAAGACCTCGCCGGTCAGGGGATTCTGGATCGGTCTGCCGAGGATGCCCTGGCGCTGTTCCAGCGTGGGGATGCTCGCGAAGGTGAGCGTGCGGGAAATCTGCCGGAATCCTTCGTAGTCCGCGAAGAAGAACGTGCGGTTGCGGAGGATGGGGCCGCCGAAGACGCCGCCGAACTGGTTGCGGACGAGCTTTGGCTTCACGCCGCTGCTTGGCTTGAAGAAGCCGACCGCGTTCAATGCGTCATTGCGATGGAACTCCCAGACCGTGCCGCGGAACCGATTGGTGCCGCTGCGCATGGAGGCATTGATCACGGCGCCTCCCGTGCGGCCGAACTCCGCGCTGAAGTTGTTCGTCTGCACCTTGAACTGCTCGACCGCGTCGGGCGAGAGCTGTACGAGCTGGTTCGAGAACCCCTGGTTGCTGGTGCCGTACGAGTTGTTGTCGACCCCGTCCAGGATGAAGCTGTTGACCGCGCTCCGGAGGCCATTGACGTTGAACGACGCGTCACGCGAGTCGGCGATGGCGGAACGGCGCACGCCCGGGCTGAGCAGCGCGAGGTCGGCATACGCGCGTCCGTTCAGCGGCAGGTTCACGATCTGCTCTTTGTCGATCACGGTGCCGCGGTCGCTCGACTCGGTCTCGAGCAGCTGCGCCGCTCCCGTCACGACCACCGTCTCGCCGATGTTCCCGACCGCCAGCGTGAGGTCGACTCTCTGCCTGGCGTTGACCGTCACGGCGAAGCTGTCAGCCTCGGCGGCTGAGAAGCCCTGGAGCTCGGCGCGCACGGTGTAGGTGCCGATGCGGACGTTCAGGAACTGGTAGCTGCCGTCCTGATCGGTCACCGTCGTGGCCGTGATCCCCGTCGCGGCGTTCTTCAAGGTGACCGTAGCGCCGGGCACCAGGCCGCCGGAGGAGTCACGCACGGCGCCGAGCACGGTGGCGGCATCGAACTGCGCGTAGGTTGCAGCCGGGGGGACCAGGGCGGCGATCAGAAGGGCCAGGGACAGGCGGCCGAGCCGCATGAGCTGTTTCTGCGAGGTCATGAGTTCTCCAACTTGTTTATTGAACGGGTCTTTCGACTGGAAACCGCCCTGTCGATCGGGGCCGCGAAGCCGGATGGCCGTACGCGGCGTGCCCGTGCCTCGCGCAGCTTCCGCCTTCGCAGCGCTTCGGCGGACCGGCCGCAGCCTTCGCGGAGGCTGGTCAGCTGCTCGTGAGAGCGGCCGTCAGTATACGCCAGCGACGTGTCAGGAATGTATCGACTGCCACGTGCCCGGTGCCACGTCCAAAGTGCCAGGTGCTCGACGTGCGGCGAGCGATGTGCCGCGGGCGCTCGAAAGCCTGCTACGTGGCAAGCGCGCGATCGATGGGGAACGGCTGCCCGGACCATGCCAGCGCCGACGTCCATGGCCGCGGCGGGGCGGACCAGAACTCGTCCGACGCCGGCAGCCCCAGCGGCAGCAGCGCGGCGGCACACAGGTAGAGGCTGCCCGTCGAGATATACGTTTCCCCCACCCCGGGTTGATGTCCGCAGAAACCGATCCGAAGCCACCCGTCGCCGTCGAACGTCCCCGGCGCGTCCATCGTCCGCCGGATCACCGCCGTGAGCGCGCCGCGCACCTGCGCCGGTGCGACGCCGTCGGGCAGGTCATGCCGCAGGGCTGCCTGGGCAAGCGCCTGGAATGCCCCGCAGCGGTACGCCAGGGACCGGCCGATCACGGGGAAGGTGCCATCCGGCGCGACCATCCGCTCCTGCACGGCGGCGTAGCGCCGGGCCCGTGCCGTCACACGAGCGGCCAGGTCTTTCCACGCCGGCATCTCACCGCCACATGCCTCCAGCACGTCGAGCAGCATCGGATGGATGACGAAGCTGTTGTAGTAGTCCCAGTGGAACGCTGGCCCGTCGCCGTAGGCGCCGTCCCCCTTGTACCAGGCGTCGTGTTGCCTGAGTGCATAGTCCACCCGCACGCGGTCCCACGACGCGCCGAGCTGCTTCAGGCCGGCTTCGACGGTTGCCGAGAAGAGCAGCCAGTTGTTGAACCCGGGGACGATGACGCGGGTGGATTCGAGCGCCGCCACGAGGTGCCGGCGCGTCCCGGGATCGAGGCCGTCGCGCAGCATCCGTGGCGCCCGCAGCAGTCCCTGCGCGAGGAATGCCGCGTCGACGAGGGGCTGACGCTCCCTGGTGAAATTCATGAAGTCCGGCGATACCGGATCGACCGCGCGATCGATCGCGCGGCGTGCCAGGTCCACGTACCGGGCGCGGAGCCGGCCTTCGGCCGTATCGTCCCCCCCGAGCTCGAGCCACGGGGCGATCCCCGCGATCAGCCGGCCGAGCGCCTCGAGGTGCGTGACTGTTTGCCTTGTGGACCTGGCCGTCTGCTCCACGGGCATCTTCGCCTTCAGCGTCCCGGCGGCAAGGTTCACCAGCACTGGTTCAGCCATCCGGTACAGCACGTCCGTCCACATGGCCCGATCGGCCGCGGGCGGCGCCGGAGACCCCTGCGGCGACTTCGCGGCCCGAGGCACGGCGGCCAGTGCACCACCCGCGCCGGCCGTCCAGAGGAACTCGCGTCGATTCATGCGAGGGAGGGTATACCAGATCGTGGCACGCTATACTCTGCCCCGATGGATTTGACGAACCTGACGCATCCCATCGTTCAGCTCTCGCTGGACCTGACATCGCTCGACGAGGCGCTGGAGACGGCGGCGGTGGGCGTGTCCGCGGGAGTGGACTGGCTCGAAGCGGGCACGCCGCTCCTCCTGGCGGAGGGGCTGCACGCCGTGGAAGGGCTGCGGAAACGATTTCCGAATCATCCGATCGTCGCGGATCTCAAGACGATGGACGGCGGCTACCTCGAAGCAGAAATGATGGCCAGAGCGGGCGCCGATTTCGTCGTCGTGATGGGTCGCGCGCACGAGGCGACGATCCGCCGCGTGGTCGATGCCGGGCGCGACTTCGGCATCAAGGTGATGGGCGACAACATGGCGTCGGCCAACCGCGTGGAGAACGCCCGCTGGCTCGAAAGTCTGGGCGTGAACGTGATCGTGCATCACATCGGGTTCGACGAGCGGGGCATGATTGCCGGCCTGAGTCCGCTCGACGAACTGGACGAGGTGGTGCGTGCCGTCTCGATTCCGGTGCAGGCAGTCGGCGGCCTCTCCATCGAGCAGGCAATCGAGTGCCCGCGGCACGGTGCGCCGCTGGTCGTGATCGGGGCGCCGCTGGTGATCGACGGCGCCGCCTTCCGGCCGGCGGACGCGAACCTGTTTCCCACGCTCAAGCGGATCTGCGACGAGATCCGGCGCACGCCGTATGTGCGCCCCTCCTGATGGCCGTCCGGGCCTTCGCCGCGGTCCTGCGCACGAGGGTGTATGCGACGGCGCGGCGCGCCTACGGCGCGGCTCTGCGGACGCGGTATTCGGGCCGCGGCATGCCGTGGCAGGTCCACGATCAGACAGTCCGGATTGATCCCGGGGTGCGCCATCTCGTGCCGCATGACTCGGAGCGCCGGCTCTACGAGTTCGTCAGGTCGCACGTGGTCGCCGGCGCGCGGGTGCTGGATGTCGGCGCCTTCCTTGGCATCTACGCAGTGCTCCAGGCGCGCCTGTCCGGGCCGCATGGGCGTGTCGTGACGATCGAGCCAACCGCCTGGAGCGCCTCCATCGCGCGCCGCCACATTCATTACAATGCAGGGGCTGGCGCTCCCATCACGCTGGTTGAAGCCGCGGCCGGAGCCGTGGGCGGACGCGCGATGCTGCACGAGTACGAAGAGCCGTACGTGAATGCGCTTGCGCAGGCCGCCGACGCGAGCGGTGCGCCGCGGCTGCGCGCGGTCGACGTCGTCACGCTGGACGACGTGTGTTCCCGCGAGGCTATGGAGCCGACGTTCATCAGAATGGACGTGCAGGGCGCCGAATGGGACGTGCTGAAGGGCGCGCGCGGAATCATCCGGGCGGCGGGAAAACGGCTGGTCATTGTCGCCGAGACGCATCCCCAGTGCTGGCCCGCATTCAACGTCAACGCTGAGATGGCGCTGGACACCCTCGCTT
>JALZOC010000171.1 GCA_030857365.1 Acidobacteriota bacterium | reverse complement strand
GACGGTGGAGGAGCCGCAGCTCCGCACGGTGCTCGACCAGGCGATTGAGACCGTTCAGCGGGTTGCCACGGCTGAATTTTGGCAGAGCGCGTACCAACATGAACCCGCAGTGGAGACCCCGTTCGTTACCGCAGACGCAGGGCGGCTAGCGAACGGGGTCATCGATTTGATGTTCCGATTCGGTGAAGGTTGGCAGGTTGTCGATTACAAGACGGACGTTGCATTGACGCCCGAAATGTACCAGGGGCAGCTGGATGCATATCGTGCCGCCCTGCACCAAATGGGGTGCGGAGTCGTTGACGCATCAGTGATTGACGTCAGGGCTGAAAGAGACGGATGGCAAATTAGATCGCGACTGTAGAAAGTGCAGGTTGCGCACCCTGCGTTTGTACGATCCCGGCTTGGCCGAACAGAGCTGCAGGAGAGCGTCACTCGATAGGGACTCACATGACCCCTGACCTCCAGGACCGCATCATCAACCGCCTCGTCGAAACCGGCGTCTCGAATGAGCCCTGGGCGCTCGCCATCGTCGCCGCCCTCGACGGCGAAGAGCAGCTCACCGCCTTTCTAGATAGGGCGACGAAAGTGGCGCCGCCCGCGTCGCGCACCGCGGACGCCGCTTCAAAGCGAGTCGAGCCGCCCGGGGTCTACGTCTCGTCCATCACGGTCGAGGGGTTCAGAGGCGTGGGCCCCCCCGCGACGCTGAAGCTGACACCGGGGCCGGGCCTGTCTCTGGTCGTCGGACTGCGCTCGGCGGACCAGGGGTTCGCGGCCTTTGCCGGCACGAACACGGAGCGATCGCGGGAGCGCGCGAAGCTCATGGAGCAGGCGCTCCAGTTTCACGCGAAGCACAAGTCCGCTGATTGCCCTGTCTGCGGCACGACCCCGGCGCTGTCGGCGACATGGGCGGCCGCAACTCGGCGGGAGATCGAATCCCTGAAGAAGGAAACCGCCGACTGCGAGTCCGCGGAAGCCGCTATCAAAGCCGCCGTGCGCGACGCGCAGCGGTTCGTGGCAGCGCCCCCACCGCTCCTGGCGCAGGCGAAAGACAAAGGGCTGTCGAAGCTGCACGATGCGCGACGGCACTGGTCGGCCTGGGCGGAAGGGAGGGAAATCGACTCGCCGTCTCGACTGGCGGACCACCTCGAGAGCCGCGTTCTGGAGCTCGCCGAGGCGGTTCGCGCGCTCGTGGAAGAAGCGAGCACCGAGCGGAAGCGCAGGGAAGATCTCTGGCGTCCGGCCGCGGCGGCGATCGCCGGGTGGCTACCTGACGCGAGGGCCGCAGTCGCCGCGAAGGACCAGGTCGCACAGCTCAAGGCGGCAGAGAACTGGTGGAAGGAAGCCAGCGCCGCAGTCCGAGACGAACGCTTCGCGCCCATTGCGGACCGTGCCGTCGCGGTGTGGAATCAACTGCGGCTTCAAAGCGACGTCGAGATCGGCGGCATTGAGCTGGAAGGCAACGCCCAGCGCCGGCGAGTCGCGCTACAGGTTACGGTCGACGGCAGCCCGGCGGAGGCGCTCGGAGTGATGAGCCAGGGTGAGCTGCACTCTCTCGCTCTAAGCCTCTTCCTGCCGAGAGCGACGCTGCCGGAAAGCCCCTTTCGATTCATAGCCATCGACGATCCCGTTCAGTCGATGGATCCGGCCAGAGTCGAGGGGCTGGCGAAGGTCCTCGCCGATACGGCTCGAACGCGTCAGGTCATCGTCTTTACGCATGACGACCGCCTGCCCGAGGCCGTCCGCCGCCTCGGCATCCCGGCAACGGTCCTGAGCGTGACTCGCCGCGCGCACCAGGTGTGGACCGCCCTCAGCCGTGCGTCGCACGTGCACCCATACGATCTGTCCCCCACGCGGGGAGAGTTGCTGACGTGGATTGCCACGGTGCAGGACGTGGTGGAGGCGACAGAGCGAGGGTGGAGGAAGTGAGGGCCGACATGAGCTTTCAGCCGCTGACTGTCGGACGCGCGGCTGATACCCATCGTCGACGAGCTTGACGAGGTCGTGACCAGGCTGGAGATAGAGGTGGGGTTCAGCGGAGTGTGGCCGCCCGCGCGGGGCAATGCGGATTGAGTTCGGATCGACGACGATGTGGGTGAGGAGTGCGCAATGAACGCTGCTGATACAACGAAACAGCCTGAAGGGCTGGCGGAAGCGCGGAGAACATTCGAACAAGCGGGGCTGCCGCTGCCGCCAGTCCCCGAACGATTCGCGAGCGCCTTGCGCAAGACGGGCGAGTGATGTTTTTCGACTCGTGAGATCGATCCCATGGTCATGTACATGTTCGACAGATACCTACATGACGCGCTGGCCGATCAAAGTCCAGATTACGTCGCCTTCTCTCATGCGGGGCATGGCGTCAACTCCTATGCTCTCAATTACCACCTGGTTGACGGGCCGCTGGTGTTGGTTGTTCAGGCTCCCTACGGCGGCGTGTACATGAGTGATGAGGACGCGAGAAAGGCCATCGAGCAGCTGCAGAGATGTGAAGCGGTGATAGCGGCGGTCGAGGGGGCGAAGGCTCGAGGACTCAGCGCCCATCCTGGGCGCCTGTGCGTGTTCGAGAGCACCCTCCGGGGTTTGTTCGCCTGGGGTTGGCTGAAGCAGCCACTTGCGGACGAGGACCAAGCCACGTCATGGCTCGAGCAACACCGGGTTGGTAATGCGGATCTACTTGGCAACTCTCTTTCCAGTCACCAGTTGCCAACGGCTGCAGCAGTGGCATGGCTGGATGAACAGACCTTTTCCGAGCCGCCGCACCGTCGCTGATAGGCAGACTGCAGCCCTCGAAGCGGGTGTACAGGGAGCATGGATGGAAGACTCGAGACAAATGCCACGCGATCTCGCGGCGACGCTCGGGCACGAGACCGTCGCGCTGCTTCGGGCCGGCGGATACACGACAGGATCCGGCCGACACGTGGACCTTCGCGGCGCACTGGCTGCCTCACGAGCGAATACTGTCGAGTATCCGCCTGAACGTCAGCCACCGACGCCTGCACGTAGCGGCGCCGCGACGCGAATCACGGTCGAGAACGAGACGGTGCTGGCGGTCGGGCGCCGCATGGCGGCGGGAGGAGTGGTAGCAGCGCTGAACTTCGCCTCCGCCACACATCCAGGCGGAGGATTCCTCAACGGTGCGCGGGCCCAGGAAGAATCGATCGCGCGGTCATCCGGCCTCTTTCATGCCCTGGAAAACCGCGAGATGTACGCCTACCACCTGGCGAAACCCGACGCGATGTACTCGCACTACGTCCTCTACACTCCGGATGTGCCGGTCTTCCGGCGAGACTCCGGCGAGCTCCTCGACGAGGCGTGGTCTCTGTCGGTGGTGACATGCGCAGCGGTGTACGGCACGGCCCTCGAGCGATACGCCCCGAACCGGCTCCCCGAGGTTCCCGGCGTAATGGCCGCGAGAACGGCGAAGGTCCTGTCAGTCGCGGCCGAACAGGGCATTCGACGCTTCATCCTCGGCGCCTGGGGCTGCGGCGCATTCGGGCTCGACCCCCGCGATGATGGCCCGCATCTTCCACGACGCGCTGAATGGCGCATTCCACGGTGTTTTCGAGGAGGTCGTCTTCGCCATCACGGATTGGTCACCAGAGCAGCGGTTCATCCGTCCCTTCCACCGACTGTTCAGTCCCGAGCCTGGGAGCTCCACGCGTAATCCATGACGTCCGCCGACGCGCACCACGCCATCTACGTCGACTTCGAATGCCTCGCAACGAAACCCCCACACCCCGCACTCTTTGGTGTGCTCGTCGGCTCAGGGGACGAACAATTCAAGAAGATCATCACCGACGACGGCCTGCTGCGCGGGGAGGAGTGGGCGAGCGCACTGGATGGCGGTAAGCTCCGACCTATGCAGGATCCTTCGCAACGCGACACACCCAGAGGCACGACCCGATCGCGTCCCATCCCCGCCTCCTACTGGCTGATCGACGCCGTCCTGCTGGCTGGCGAATACCCCGGCTCACCCCACCGCGCGATAACGCGCGAGCGACTCGGAAACTTCCTCGACGCGGGGATCCGCACGTTCGTCGACCTGACGGAAGAAATCGAGCCGCTGGAGAAGTACGACCGTGTGCTGGCGGAACTGTCCGTCGAACGCGCACTGACGACGAAGCACATACGCATGTGCATCGAGGACGGGGGAGTGCCGGCCTACGCATCGGTGATGACCGGAATCCTCCAGACGATCCGCCACGAGATCGCTGCTGGTCGGCCCGTCTATCTCCACTGCTGGGGAGGCATCGGCCGCACGGGGACGGTGATCGGTTGCTGGCTGGTGGAATCCGGGATGACGGGACTCGACGCCATCGACAGGATCGCCGAGCTGCGCGAGAACACCCCGGATCGCTTTGCACGCTCGCCCGAAACCGACGAACAGCAGCGCTACATCTGCGAATGGGCGCCCGGAGGAGAGCATCGTGTCTGACGCTTCGCCGAGCCAGCCGCACCTCACGAACCGGTACCTGGGCGCGATGCTCGGCCTCGCCGCGGGTGACGCACTCGGCACGACCCTCGAGTTTTCCGCGCCCGGTACGTTCACTCCGATCGAGGACATGATCGGTGGTGGTCCGTTCAACCTCGAGCCAGGCCAGTGGACCGACGACACCTCGATGGCTCTCTGCCTTGCGGAGAGCCTGCTCGAAATAAACGGCTTCGACGCGATCGACCAGCTCGCTCGATACGTTCGCTGGAAACGCACCGGCCATCACAGCAGCAACGGCATCTGCTTCGACGTCGGCGCCACGGTGCGGTCCGCGCTCGCCAGGTTCGAACGGCACGGCGACCCGTGCTCCGGCAGCACGGACCCCTCCACGGCCGGCAACGGCTCGATCATGCGGCTCGCCCCGGTCCCGTTGTTCTTCGCGCGGCGGCCCGAGACCGCTATCAACCGCGCGGCGGAAAGCTCACGCACGACGCACGGCGCAACCGAAGCCGTAGACGCATGCCGCTACCTGGCCGGGCTCATCATCGGCGCACTGCAGGGCCACTCGAAGGACGATCTGATCGCACCGCTGTTCACGCCTGTCGCCGCTCTCTGGAACCGCGACCCGTTGGCGCCAGCGATCCACGAGATTGCTGCCGGCTCCTTCCTGCGCCGCGAGCCGCCCCAGATTCGCGGCTCAGGCTACGTCGTCCACTCGCTCGAGGCCGCGCTCTGGGCATTTGCGAAGAGCACGTCGTTCGAACACGGGGCGCTCCTTGCCGTTAACCTGGGAGACGACGCGGATACGACGGGGGCAGTGTACGGACAGCTCGCGGGAGCGTATTACGGTGCGGAGGCTATCCCACACCGCTGGCGTTCGAAGCTGGCCCACCTCAGTACTCTGGAGAGCTTCGCGGAACGGCTGCTGACGGCCGCCTCTCAGTAAGAGTCGCGGCCACCAGATGTGACTGAGAGAGAGGACTGGCGCAGGAGTTGTCTTACGAGTCTTCGTTCCGCTCCAGACGAGTCAACCGGAGCTCATGCTCGTCGAGCCGGGACGAGAAGCCCACGTGGTCGGCGGCATTGGTGGCGGTCAGACGTCCCGTGCGCTCGTCCGCCGCGATGGCCTTGTCGAGCGCCAGGTTTCTCTCGGATTTGACCTGCTCGACGACGATGTCGAAGTGCCGGCGCGTGCTTTCACTCTCCTCGAGCATGTAGCGACGCGTGCCGTCACTCTCCTCGAGCATGTAGCGACGCGTGCTTTCACTTTCCTCGAGCATGTAGCGGCGCGTCCTTTCCCCTTCCTCGAGGATAAACCGGCGCGTCTCGTCCTTTTGCGACGCAATGAGCGCGAACATCTCCTCGAAGCGCCGATCGACTGCGTCGAAGCGCTGATCGATCGTTTCGAAGTGCCGAGCAACGCCCTCGAACTGCCGGTCCATGTCTCCCTTGAGCTCGCTCACATCCATCGCGCCCCATCCTACCATCGTCCCCTTCACCCGATCGTGGACTGCACGGTGCCGGCCAATTCGGTCGGTCGCGATTGTCCAGGAAATAAAGGTGCGGGGCCGATGTCGTCGCAGAAACCGCCAGCGCGCACCGGGAGGATGATGTCAGATTCAGCAGGCAAGGTTGGCGGCACAGAATTCGCACGTCGGTGCTGGGATTCTCAGTGACGTGCCGCGCCGCGC
>JALZOC010000170.1 GCA_030857365.1 Acidobacteriota bacterium | reverse complement strand
GCGCACCTGCGGGTCGTTGGCCGTGAAGGCGCCGTCCTTGAAGATCGGATCGGTGAACAGGCTGACGGTGGCCATCGGCACCACCACGCCGTGCTCGTCGCAGGCGGCCTTGAACTCGCGCACGATGCGATCGCGCTCGCTGGCGGTGGCGTCGATCGGCACCAGGTCGTTGTCGTGCAGGTTCACGCCCCACGCACCGAGTTCTCCCAGCATGGCCACGGCGTCCACCGGCGGGAGGTTCGGCCGGACCGCTTCCCCGAAGGGATCGCGTCCGCGGTTGCTGACGGTCCAGAGGCCGAACGAAAATTTGTGTTCAGGGCGGGGTGTGTACTGGTCGGACATCGGACGAGCTCTCCTCCGGGCCTTGCGGTGCGGGGCCCCCGTGCAAGCGTTCAGCTGCGGTATCATGCAGCGCCACGAACGCGCTAGGTTACCTCACGGGGGGACAGGGTGCCAGAGTGCAGGGGTTCGGTGAAAGGGAGAGGAACATGCGGGATCGAGCGTGCGTGCGCTACGCGGGAACGTTCGTGCTGCTGGCCCTGCTCGCCTTCGGCATCGGACGGGCGACGTTGCAGGCGCAGACCGGCGGTGGGCGAGGGACGCAGGCGCCGGCGGGCGTGGCGCCGGGCCAGGGGCGGGGCGGAGGCATCTATCCCGAGTACGAACCGGACGACGAGGCGGGGTTCGCGCGGATTTTCGACGGGAAGACGCTCGCGGGCTGGGATGGGGACACGACGTTCTGGCGGGCGGAAGAGGGAGCCATCATCGGAGAGACCTCGCCGCAGAAGGTCGTCAAGACCAACAGCTTCCTCATCTGGCGCGGCGGCACGGTCAGGGACTTCGAGCTGAAGGTGGAGTTCAGGATCAGCGGCACGAACAGCGGCATTCAATATCGGAGCACGGAGCTGCCCGAGGTCGGCAAGTGGGTGCTCAAGGGGTACCAGGCGGACATCGATTTCGGGGGGGAATACCTGGGCAACATCCACGAAGAACGGGGCCGCAAGCCCGGGCACGTCGTGCTTGCCAGGCGCGGCATGGTCACGCGCATCGCCGACGGGCCGACGTACAAGACGCTCGGGACCATCGCGGACGCGACGCTGCTCAAGGGCGTGGTCAACATCAACGGGTGGAACCGGTATCACATCATCGCGCGCGGCCCGGTGCTCATGCAGATCATCAACGGCCAGCTGATGGGCGTCACCATCGACGAGGACACGAAGAACTTCACACCCGAGGGGCTGCTCGGGTTCCAGATGCACGTCGGCCCGCCTTTCAAGATCGAGTACCGGAATATCCTCTACAAGAAGATCGGCTCGTGAGCGCGGCTTCATCGGAGAGTGCAACATGGCGCAGATAGGCGTGAATGCGTGGGTATGGTCGTCTCCGATCGACACGGCGGAGCTCGGGCGGCTGGCGCCGAAGATCGCGGAGATGGGCTTCGATCTCGTCGAGGTGCCGATCGAGAGCACGACGGACCTGGACTACGCGAAGGGGGCGGAGATCGCGCGCGCCAACGGCCTCGCGGTCAGCGTTTGCGCCGCGATGGGGCCGGACCGCGATCTGATCCATCCGGACGAGAGCATCCGCGCCAATGGCATGAACTACGTGCGCCACTGCATCGATGCGACGAAGACGCTCGGCGCGGCCAATCTCGCGGGCCCGCTGTACAGCGCCGTCGGACGGACGTGGCAGCAGACCGCGGACGAACGCCGGCACGATCTGGATCTGCTGGTGCGTCAGCTGCGTGAGCTGTCGGCGTACGCCGGCGAGCGCGGCGTCACGCTCTGCGTCGAGCCGCTCAATCGCTTCGAGACCAGCTTCCTGAATCTCGCGTCGCAGGCGATCGAGGTGGTCGATCGCGTGGATCACAAGGCGTGCGGGCTCCTGCTCGACACGTTCCACATGAACATCGAGGAGCGCTCGATCGGCGACGCCATTCGCGCCGCCGGCCCGCGGATGCGCCACCTGCACACGTGCGAGAACGACCGCGGCGCTCCCGGATCCGGGCACGTGCCGTGGGACGAAGTGGCCAGGGCGTGCCGCGATATCGGCTACGACGGCCCGCTGGTCATCGAGTCGTTCACGAACAAGGTGAAGTCCATCGCGCGCGCCGCCGCGATCTGGCGCCCGTTCGCCACTTCGCAGGACGCCCTGGCGACGGAGGGGCTGCGCCACCTGCGCAAGCTGTTTCCGAACGCGGCGAACTGATCGGCGGCGGAGATTACCGGAGAGGTGATGGCCCCCAGACCTGCTCATGCGCGCATCGCGCGTTCACTCGTCGTGGCGCTCGGCGTGTATGTGGCCTGCTTCGTGGCGGTGGCACAGACGCCCGTCGTCCCCACGCCCGCCGCACCCGCACCCGCCGCACCGGTGCAGGAGGTGCCCGGGCGCGACCCCAGACGCTTCGAAGGGGCCGACCTCACGCCAAAAGATCCGATCGTCCCCGTGTCGGCAGAGGAACAGCGGAAGCGCTTCGTCCTGCAGCCCGGCTACCGGATGGAGCCGGTCCTCACCGAGCCCGAAGTCCAGGAACCGACGCAGATCGCCTTTGACGGAAACGGCCGCATGTTCGTGCTCGAGATCCGCGCCTACATGCAGGATGCGGATGCCACCGGCGAGCTCGATCCGATCGGCCGCATATCCGTGCACGAGGACGTGAACAACGACGGCGTCTACGAGAAGCACTCCGTATTCGTCGACAGGCTGGTGTTCCCCCGCTTCGTGCTGCCGTTGGGCGCCAACAGCGTCCTGACGATGGAGTCGAATCAGGATGAGGTGTGGCGCTATACGGACACGAACGGCGACGGGGTGGCCGAGAAGAAGGAGCTCTTCACCACCGGCTTCGGCCGCGCCGGCAACGTCGAGCACCAGCAGGCCAGCCTCACCTGGGGCCTGGACAACTGGATGTACAGCACGTACAACGCGTTCAGGATCCGATGGACCCCTGAGGGCATCCTCAAGGAACCGACAGGCGCGAACGGCGCGCAGTGGGGCGTCACGCAGGATGACCACGGCAAGCTGTGGTTCCAGGGCGGGGCGAGCGGGCTCCCTTCGTATTTCCAGTTTCCGATCCACTACGGGAACTTCCGCGTGCCCGGACAGCTGGCGCCGGGGTTCGAGATTCCATGGGGGGTCGCGGGGCTGGGGGACTTCGAGCCGGGCACGAGCGCGATCCGGAAGCCGGAGCTCACGCTCAACAGCGTCACGGGGTCGGCCGGCAACGACATCGTGCGGGGCCACCGGATGCCGAACGACCTGCTCGGCGACTACCTGTACGGCGAGCCTGTCGCGCGCATTGTCCGCCGCGTCCGGCCGGTGGTCACCGAGGGGCTGACCCAGCTCCAGAACGTGCACCAGTGGGAGCACTCGGAATTCATCCGGTCGACGGATCACCTCTTCCGCCCCGTCGATATCGCCACAGCGCCTGACGGCACCACGTACATCGTCGATCTGTATCGCGGGATCATCCAGGAGGGGACGTGGACCCAGCCGGGAAGCTACCTGCGCGCGAAGATCGAGCAGTACCAGCTCGACAAGATCGTGCGGCGCGGCAGGATCTGGCGGCTCTCGCACGAGAGCAAGGAGCGGGATCGCCGGCAGCCGCGAATGCTGAACGAGACCCCCGCGCAGCTCGTGGCGCACCTCGAGCACCCGAACGGCTGGTGGCGCGACACCGCGCAGCAGCTGCTCGTGCTCGAGCAGGATTCATCCGTCGTGCCCGCGCTAGGTCGCATGGCGCGATCCTCGACGAGCCTCTTCGGCCGCTTCCACGCCATGTGGACGCTGGAGGGACTCGGGTCGCTCGACGCGGCGCTCGTGCGGCAGCAGATGGAAGATCCGAATCCGAAGATGCGCGTGCAGGCGATCCGCGCGAGCGAGACGCTCTACAAGGCCGGCGACCGCTCCTGGGCCGCCGACTACCGGCGGCTCGCCACGGATCCGGATGTGGACGTCATCATCCAGGCGATGCTGACGATGAACGTCCTGAAAGTGCCGGAACTTGGGCCCGCGATTCAGACCGCGCAGGCCGCGAATCCGGCGCGCGGCGTCCAGGAGATCGGACGCCAGATCCTCAATCCGCCGCCCCTGACGTACGGGCGGTCGGGTGGGGGCGCCTTCTCACCCGACCAGCTGTCGGCGATGCAGCGCGGGGATGCGATCTACAAGGAGCTGTGCTTCTCCTGCCATGGCGAGGACGGCCGCGGCACGCCGGTTCCGGGCAGTGCGGCGGGAACGGTCATGGCGCCGTCGCTCGTCGGGAACGCGCGGATCACCGGCCACCCGGATTACGTCGTCAAGACGCTTCTGCACGGATTGAGCGGTCCGATCGACGGGCGGACGTACGCTGGAGGGGTGATGGCCCCCATGGGGTCCAATACGGACGAATGGATTGCGGCGGCGGCGTCGTACGTCCGGAATGCGTTCGGCAACGGCGCGTCGTTCGTCTGGCCGGCCGGCGTCGCGCGCGTTCGCACCGAGACGGCGGCGCGGACCGCGGCGTGGACGTACGACCAGCTCGTCGCGTCCGTGCCGGCGGTCGTGCCGGTCGAGCCGGGCTGGAAGGCGACGGCGAGCCACAACGCGGAGACTGCCGCGCAGGCGTTCAATTTCGCGACGTGGAGCACGCGCGTGCCGCAGGCCGCGGGCATGTGGTTCCAGGTGGAGCTGCCGCAGCCGACGCTGATTACGGAGCTCCAGTTCGACTCGTCGCGCAGCGGCGGTGGACGCGGCGGGCCGCCGCCGACGTCCGGGTATCCGCGCGCATACACCGTCGAGGTGTCGGCCGACGGGGCCGCCTGGACGGCCGTCGCCAGGGGAGAGGGTGAGGGCGCGAGTACCGCCATCCGGTTCGCACCCGTGCAGGCGAGGTTCGTGCGGATCACGCAGACGGCAACGACCGACGGGGCGCCGCCGTGGTCGATCCTGCGGTTGAGAGTGTACCGGCCGGGGGTGGGAAGTTAATCTCGGGACAGGGGATTCGGGACAGGGGATTCGGGATTCGGAAGAAAGCTGAAGTCTGAAGTTTGAAGGCTGAAGCCGGAAGCCGGAAGCCGGAAGCTGAAAGCTGAAAGCAGAGTGGAGGCATCATCGTGAAACGGATTGGGATGGGCATTGTCGGTGCGGGGTTCGTCGGACCGCACCATGTCGACGCGGTTCGGCGGCTCGGGTACGTGGATGTCGTGGCCGTCGCGGGGAGCAGCCAGGCGTCGGCGGAGAAGAAGGCGGCGGCGCTTGGCGCGCGCAAGGCGTACGGCAGCTATGAGGCGCTGCTCGACGATCCCGACGTGGAGGTGGTGCACAACGCGACGCCGAACTACCTGCACTATCCGGTCAACGCGGCGGCGATTGCGAAGGGCAAGCACGTCATCTCCGACAAGCCGCTGGCGATGACGGCGGCGGAGGCGAAGACGCTGCTCGACCAGGCGACGAAGGCCGGGATCGTGCACGCCGTCACGTTCAATTACCGCGGCAATCCGCTCGTCCAGCAGGCGCGCCACGCGATCGCCCGCGGCGACATCGGGAAGCCGACGTTTCTCGTCGGGCATTACCTGCAGGACTGGCTGCTGAAGGACACGGATTACTCCTGGCGGCTCGAGCCGGACAAGGGAGGCGCCTCGTCTGCACTCGGCGACATCGGGTCGCACTGGTGCGACCTGGCGCAGCACATGAGCGGGCTGCGGATTACGCACGTGCTCGGCGACATCACGACCGTCATCCCGAAACGGAAGAAACCGACAGGCTCGCGCGAGGCGTTCGCCGTCGGCGGGTCCGATCAGGGCGTCGAGGAGGTCGACATCAAGGTGGAGGATCTGGCGTCCGTGCTCCTGCGCTTCGACAACGGCGCGAAGGGCAGCTTTTCGGTCGGCCAGGTGTGCGCCGGCCACAAGAATGACCTGCAGCTCGAGATCTGCGGGTCGCGCGCGTCGTACCGGTGGCACCAGGAAACGCAGAACGAGCTCTGGATCGGCCGGCGCGACAAGGCCAACGAGGTGCTCGCGAAAGATCCGTCGCTGCTTGACGCCGAGGGCAGCCGCTATGCCCACCTGCCCGGAGGCCACCAGGAGTCGTGGGCGGACGCGTTTACCAACGTGATGCGGGACATCTACGGCTTCATCGCGGCGGGCAAGAAACC
>JALZOC010000011.1 GCA_030857365.1 Acidobacteriota bacterium | reverse complement strand
CCGCTGCGCGCGGCGGAGGACCGCGAGGCCTTGATCGAGGGGCTCGCCGACGGGAGCGTCGACGTGATCGCGACGGACCACGCCCCGCATCACGCCGACGAGAAGATGTCGGAGTTCGATCGCGCGCCGTTCGGGATCGTGGGTCTCGAGACGGCGGTGCCGATCGTGTTCCAGCAGCTCGTCCACACCGGGCACATCTCGCTGACCCGCATGGTCGAGCTCCTGTCGGTCAACCCGGCAAAGGTGATGCACGTGCCTGGCGGAGCCCTGAACGAGGGGGCTCCAGCCGACATCACGATCCTTGCCCCCGACCGGGCCGTCACCGTCGACGCCTCGGCGCTCAAGTCGAAGTCCAAGAACACGCCGTTCGATCGATGGCAGATGACGGGGGCCGTCGTCGCCACCATCGTCGGGGGCAGGGTCCTGTACCGTGCATCATCGACTGAGCCGCCGGACCGAACGGCGGGGAGAGGCCTCACGACGTGACTTCCCAGAAGGAATCGTTACTGCGCCAGCAGGCGCTCGCGAAGCTGCAGGATTTCGAGGTGCTGATGCGCGACGGGCATTTCGACTACGGGAACGGATTCCACGGCCGGCTCTATCTGAATCCGCATCAGCTGTTTCGACATCCGTCGACCATCTGGCGGCTGGCGCAGGACCTGCTCGACGTGCTGCCGCGTGAGCTTCTGTCGAGCACGGATGTCGTTGCCGGCCCGGTCACCGGGGGGGCCCTCCTCGCGCACACGCTCGCCGGCCTGCTCGACGGCCGCCGAGCGCTCACCCATCCGCCGTGCAGCTTCGCGCCGATTACCTGCGAGCAGAACGGATTCACGCTCCGGAGCTTCTACCGGGCGCAGATGGACGGGCAGCGCGTGCTCCTCGCCGACGATGTCCGGAACACAGGCAAGACGTTCCAGTGCTGCGCGGAGCTCGTGACGCAGGCAGGCGGAACCGTTCTGGCCACGGTCCAGATTTTCGATCGGATGGAAGCGATCGCGACCCTCGACGCGCCCAACTACGCCCTTGCCGAATACCCTGCGCCGGAGAACTACGCCGCGGCCGAGTGCCCGATGTGCGTGGCGGGGGAGCCGATCACGACGTTCTAGTCTGGCTTCCAGCTTCCAGCTTCCAGCTTCCAGCTTCCGGCTTCCGAATCCCGTTTCGCGCTGAAGCCTCGCGGCTCGAGCCGGAGTTTCTCGAGGCCCGCGTCTATCAGCGTAGGGTATGGTTGATCCACGTCATGACCCTGTCGGAACGTCTCCATACCCTGTACCACGAGTACAACCGTGTTGATTCGGCGAGCGATCCGGTGCATCGCGTCCGCCCGTTCCCCGATCCCGCCGATCAGGAGATTGCCGCGTTCTGTGCCGGCGCGCTGGCCTTTGGCCGCGTAGCCAGCGTCATCAACTCGATCGATGTCCTGTTTGCGGCAATGGGTCCCCGCCCGGCGGATTTCGTTCGCAGCTTCGATCCGGAGGCGGCGCTGCCGGAAATCCGTGCGATGGTCCACCGCTGGATTCGCGGGGAGGACGTCGTCGCGCTCCTCTGGATCCTGCGCCAGATGCTGGAACGATCCGGCTCGGTGGAGGGGTTCTTTCTCGAGGGCTACCGGGACGAGCAGGAGGACGTCGGCCCGGCGCTCGACAGCTTTGCAGCCCGTGCGCTCGCGCTCGATATCCGGCGGGCGTACGGGCGCGTGCCACGCCGGCCCGGCGTGTGCTATTTCTTCCCGCGGCCGTCGGCGGGAAGCGCCTGCAAGCGGCTGAACCTCTTCCTGCGCTGGATGACACGCGCCGACGAAGTGGATCTCGGCGTGTGGACGCACGTCGCGGCGTCGAAGCTGATCGTGCCGCTCGACACCCACGTCATCCGGGTCGGGCGCTGCCTGCGTCTGACACGCTACGTCAGTCCGGGATGGAAAATGGCCGCCGACATCACCGCCTCGCTGCGGCGCCTCGACCCGCAGGATCCGGTCCGGTTCGATTTTTCGCTGTGCCACGTGGGGATGATGAACGCCTGCGGCTTTGGCAGGCAGCAGGGAGATACGCAATGTCCGTTGAAAGGCCTGTGCCGTCCTCGCGGCGCCCGCGCGCGCCGCTGAGGGTTGCGCTCGGAGCCGTGCTCCTGGTGGTCACCGCCGCGGGGGCCTACGTCGCGGGCCGTCGGAGCGGCGCCGTCCACGAGGTGCTGATGGCACGGCCGGCCGAGGCAGAGCGGGTCGCATTCGTGCTGGAGGAGCCCTGCGCCGACCAGACCTGCCAGACGCTCTGGCTGGGGAACTCGCGCGAAGACGCGGTCAAGGTCGCGTCGCTCCCCGCGGCGACTGAACGCTGCGAGGAGATTGCCTGGGCCAAGGACGGCCTGCGCGTCGCATTCGTCGTCAACGGCTACCAGTTGCGGATTTTTGACGGCTATACGCGAAAGCTGGTCCGCGAGGTGAACGCCATCGAGCCGGAGGGTACGCCGACGACGCGGTTCGTTCGCGGGGTGACGTTTTCGGAGAACGGCGCGGCGGTGACGTTCGACGAGTGTCCGCGTGGCCGGTCCGGGTGCAAGTCGGGGCTGGTGGCCGTGCGCTAGGAGCGCCGGCGCCAGCTGAAGCTGCGCGCTGCGTCCCCAATCCCCCCGCCTACGCCGCGAAGCGGCTGCGGCGCGGCCTCGCCGTAGCTCGCACGGATCGCGGGCGAGCGGAGGCGGGCAAATCCCAAATCCCTGGTTTTACGCCTCCTGGTGCGGGTGCATGGCCACCCGGTGATAGACGCGCAGCGTCTCCTGGACCATGCGTTCTGCACTGAACCGCAGGCGCGCACGCGTCCGTCCTGCCTCACCCATCCGCCGCCTGAGGGCCTCGTCCTTCAGCAGGATGGTGATCGCGCGCGCCATCGCCTGGTGATCTCGCGGCGCCACCAGGAATCCCGTTTCACCTTCGACGACGAGCTCCGGGATGCCTCCCGCAGTCGTCGCAACAACGGGCTTGCCGCACGCCATGGCGTCGATCACCGACGTGCCCAGCCCCTCGGTGAGCGAGCTCATCACGAACAGGTCGAACGCCTTGTGCAGCGACAGGACGTCGGGGCGGAAGCCGGCGAGCAGCACGTGCTTCTCGAGCCGGTGCTCCCGGATCTGCCGCTCGATGGCCGGCCGCAGTTCCCCTTCGCCCGCGATGACGAATCGCGCGTCGGGAACCTGCGGCAAGACCAGCGTCGCAGCCTCGATCAGGTGCCGCTGCCCTTTGTGCGGCACGAGCGCAGCGACGTTGCCGACGACCGGGGCCTCGTGCGGAAGCCACAGATCCTGGTGCAGGGTCGCGACGGGCGCCGCGTCGATGTGCCCCAGGTCCACTCCCTCGTGCACCACGACCGCGCGCACCTCGGGAACGCCGTCGGCGATGAGCATCTGCCGGATGGCCTCCGACGCGCAGACGAAGCAGTCCACCTGGCGGTACTTCCAGCGTGACAGCGAGCTCCTGCGGAGGTGGAAGTCGACACGGCGGGAAGCGACGAGCGGCGGCTTGGCAAGCTGCGTGCTCATCGAGAGCGCCAGCGCCGCCATCGCGACGCCGTGCGGATCGTGCGCGTGGAGGACGTCCGGGCGGAGCTGCTTGACGATGCGGGAGAGCCGCCATGCCGCATTCAGATCCATCTCCGTCTTCGGCGCGAGGGGCAGCAGATCCAGCCCCTCTTTCGCCCGCTGGCGCAGCTCCCCGATCGGATTCGCGACGAGCAGCGTACGGTGGCCAAGGGCCCGAAGCCCGAGGACGGTGACGAGCACCTGGTTCTGTCCGCCTCGCCAGGTGCGCGCCGTGTCGATGTGCAGCGAGAACATTCAGGGCGAAGGCTTCCCGGCGGGCACCGCGGGACGCGGGGCCTCGGATGCGGCGGCGACGCCGCCGCCGCGAGCCTGCTGCAGCTCCCACAGTTTCGCGAACTTGAGGAAAACGTAATACGAGTTGAGCATCGAGACGAGCAGTCCCGGGCCGCCATCGGTGAGGCCCCTGCGCAACACGTAATTGCGGAGAAAAGCAAAGGGGGGCTGAATGGCGATCTCGAGTGCGCTCGTCCGCCGCCCGTCAGCCAGCCACTGCTCGGCGGCGAGCGTCGTGTAGCGATCGATTGTCGACAGGTGGTGAGAGATGCTGCTGTAGGCGTAGTGCTGCAGCGTATGACGCAGCGTGCCTGGCGTTCCCTGCAGCTCGAGGGATTCGTGCACGCGCCGGGCGGTCCACCGGCCCGCGCGCCTGTCGTACAGGCGCAGCTGGTAGTCGGGAAACCAGTCGGTGGATTGAATCCACCGGCCCAGGTACCAGGTCGTACGGGGGATGCGGTAACCGCGTGCCGGAGGGTCGTGCTCGAGCAGCGCCTGGATTTCGCCGGCCAGCGCCGGCGTCACGCGCTCGTCGGCATCAAGCGACAGGATCCAGTCGTGTGAGGCGAGCGCGGCCGCATAATCCTTCTGGGCGCCGTACCCCGGCCACGCCCGCACCTCGACGCGCGTCGCCTGCGCCCGCGCAATGGCCACCGTGTCGTCGGTGCTGCCCGAGTCCACGACGATCGTCTCGTCGGCCCAGGCGACCGAGGCGAGGGCCGCACCGATGTGGGCCGACTCGTTCTTCGTGATGACCGTGACGGTCACTTTCACGCGGCCGAGTGTACTTCAGCTGACGCCCGCCGGTGACAGTTTCCGTCGCGTTGCCAGTGACCAGTTCTCAGTAGCCAGTAACCAGTAACCGGTTCCGGGTGCGCGCGAACTGGTTCATCGGCCCGCGACGGGCACGAGCTGCACGGCTTCAAAGTTCACGAGCGATCGGTTGTAGGCGATGATCGCGTTCAACTCCGCCAGGCGTGCCGCGGCGAGGTCGCGCGCCGCCTGGAACAGCTGGAAGGTCGTGGACAGGCCGACGGTCATCCGCTTCTGCTCCGCCTCGTACCGGCGCTCCGCGAATTCGCGCGCCTTGAGCGTCGCCTCCACCCGCTTGAGACTCGTGTCCACCTGGCGGCCCGCATCGCGCACCTGCGCCGTCACCTGGAGCTCCTGCGCACGAAGAGCGGTCACCTGCTGCTCGCGCTGCAGCCGGCTTTGCGCGAGCGCGGCGTCCGCGACGCTCGTCCCGAGCGGATAGCTCACGTTCAGCTGCACGCTCCAGGTGCGGAAATTGTTCCCGAACACGTCGCGCAGCGCATCGTTGAAATTGCGCTGGGACTGCCCCAGCACAGGCGCAGGGAAGACGCCCGCGTCGTAGTCGAACCGGTACTGGGTTCCGCCGAGCCCGATGACGTTGTAGTTCGTCGTCAGGTCGACGGCGGGGAGCTTCTGGTTGCGCGCGTACCTGATGGAGATGTCGGTCTGGTCCATCTGGCGCCGGAACTGGGCCAGATCGGTGCGGTTCGCGAGCGCGTTCCGGATCGCCGCGTCCACGTCGACCGTCTGGGCCGTGAGCACCGGCTGTTCCGAGGGCACAATCCGGGTCGTCCAGAAATCCGGCTGCGACGGGTTCATGACGAGCGTGCGCAGCGCATCCTCCAGCGCCCTGACCTGCGCCTCGTTGATGATCACGGCCTCCTCGTTGCGCGACACTTCCGCCTGGGCTTCGACGATGTCGATCGGAGGGATGGTGCCGACCTCAACCCGGCGCTGGTTGTTCCTGAGGGATTCGTTGGCAAGGTCGAGCGACTGCTGCGCGACCTGCAGCTGCCCGATCGCGCCGACCAGATCGTAGTAGGCGCTCCGGACGCCGCGCGCCGTCTGGGTGAGCTGCTGCTGAAGCTGCAGGTCGACAATCTCCTGCTGCTTCTGGCCGGTGAGCAGCTGCTGGCGGAGGCCGTCGATGGCGAAATTGCGCAGCAGCGGCTGCGTGTAGCTCGCGTTCAGATTCGACGACAACCGGGGGTTGTAGACGCTGGCCACGTTGCTGGTCGTATTGCGTGCGCCGTCGAGCGTGAGCTGATACCGCCCTCCACCCCATTTCAGGAGCTGCTGGAGGCCGCCGTTCGTGCGCAGCCCGGCGTTGGTCAGCGAGGTCCCGCTCCCCGTCAGGAAGTCTTCCGGCGGCGTCGTGCTGCTGTTCTTGACGAAATTGGAAATGAGGGTCGGCGCGTAGTTGGCGCGCGCCTGGTTCAGGATGAGCGCCTGGACCTGCGGGCTCAAGCGCTCGGCCCTGAGGCCCAGATTGTTCTCGAGCGCCATGCGCACCGCCTCGTCGGCGGTCAGCTGAAACTGCGGTCCGGTGGGCACCGCAACAGGCTGGCTCAGGGTCGGCGTGGCGGGCTGAGGGGGCGCCGTGCCGGGATTCTGTCCGGAAGCGAACACCGGACGAGCGAAAGCGAACAGGCAGCAGGCCACTGCGGCGGCCGCGCATGGGCGCAGAAAGCGCGATATTCGTTGCTCGAAACGCATTGCACGTGTCTCCAGATGCGGGGATGATTCGGGGCGACCCCCGAAAGAGTAGCAAGAAGTGCGCGCGCCCGGCCGTGCGACGCGCGCTCCGTTTGGACGTGCGGCGGTGCAATCCGGTTGCAATACCGTACGGGGACACTCATCTTTACGGCAAGTTGTTGATTCCGCGAGCGCAGTTCGGCCATCCACAATGTCTTGAGTTCTCCGGTCAACAACTTACGGTTAAGGTGAGTGTCCCCGTTATAGACTGGCGGCCTGATGCAGCCAGAGACGGTCCTCGACCTGTTCCGGAAATCGGGGGCGCTTCTCGAGGGGCACTTCCGGCTCACGTCGGGCCTGCACAGCGACCGCTATCTCCAGAGCGCGCTCGTGCTGCAGTTCCCCGAGCTCGCCGACCGGCTTGGCAAAGCCATCGCGGAGCGAACGCGCCATCTGCAGGCGACCGCGGTGCTTTCACCGGCGCTCGGTGGGATCGTGATCGGCCACGAGGTGGCGCGTGCGCTCGGGATTCGAGCGCTGTTCGCCGAACGCGTGGATGGCGCCCTCACGCTGCGCCGCGGGTTCTTCCTGGAGGCGGCGGATCGCGTGCTGCTGGTCGAGGACGTCATCACGACGGGCGGATCGACGCGCGAAACCGGCGACGTGGCGATTGCCGCCGGCGCGCGCGTGATTGGCGCGGCCTCCATCATCGATCGCGGCACCGACCCCGGCCGGCTCAACCTGCCGCTGTACGCGCTCGTGCAGCTCCAGGTACCGGCGTACCAGCCGCAGTCGTGCCCACTCTGCGCGACGGGTGCGCCGGTCGTGAAGCCGGGCTCGCGCGCGAGTTGATGCGCAACCTCAAGCTCACTCTCGAATACGACGGCGCGGAGTACGTGGGGTGGCAACGCCAGGACACGGGCGTTTCGATCCAGGCGCTTCTCGAAGACGCCCTCGCTCCCATCGAGGGCTCCCCGGTCGCGGTTCACGGTGCGGGGCGCACGGACGCCGGGGTCCATGCCCTGGGTCAGGTGGCGACGGTTCACCTCGATTCGGCGCTCCCGCCCGTCGTCCTGGCGCGAGCGCTGAACGGCGTGCTGCCGCCCGAGGTGCGGGTCCTGGAGATCGAGGAAGCGGCCCCCGATTTCCACGCACGGTTCAGCGCGACCGGAAAGGTCTACGAGTACCGGATCGTCAACGCCCCGCTGGTCTCGCCGTTCCTCCATAAGTACGTCTGGCACGTCTCGCAGCCGCTCGCGCTCGACGCCGTCCGCGAGGCGTCGGCCCTGCTCGTCGGTGCCCACGATTTCGTGTCGTTCCAGGGGACGGGCTCGTCGGTGACGTCCACCTCGCGCACCGTGCGATCGATCGAGTGGGACGATGGGCGAGCCGCCAACCGGCCGCTCGTCATGCGAATCGAGGGAGACGGCTTCCTGCGCCACATGGTGCGGAACCTCGTCGGCACCCTCGTGGAGGTGGGCCGGGGGCGGCGGCAGCCTCAGGAAATCTCCCGGATCCTGACGGCCCGCGATCGGAGCCGGGCCGGCCGAACCGCGCCGGCGCAGGGTCTGTTCCTCGTCCGCGTGCTGTACTGACGGCCCGACCGCGCGGCCCTTGTTCAGGCCGCGTAAGGGCCTGTATCATCACCGTTTAGAATCCCGCACCAGCCATGTCGCTCCAGGACATTCTTTCCGTGGTACCGGCCGGATCGCCCGAAGAGGCGCTTGCGCGGCAGGTGAACTTCGACAGACTGCCCGAGCACGTCGCGGTCATCATGGACGGCAACGGCCGCTGGGCCGCGCAGCGTCACCTTCCGCGTGTCGAGGGGCATCGCGCCGGCATCGAGTCGGTCCGCGAGGTCGTCGAAGGGTCGGCGCGCATCGGCATCAAAGTGCTCACGCTGTACGCCTTCTCGGTGGAGAACTGGAAGCGGCCGGTAACGGAAGTCTCCACGCTGATGACGCTCCTCAAGCGGTACCTGCGCCTCGAGCTGAACACGCTGCTCCGCAACGACATCAGGTTCCGCGTGATCGGCCGCGACGAGGAGCTCGCCCCGGACATCCGCGGCGAGTTGAAGCTGGCGGAGGAGAAGACGGCCGGAAGCAGGGGCATGCTGTTCAACATCGCGCTCAATTACGGCGGACGGGCCGAGATCGTCGAAGCGGCGCGCCGCGCGATCGCCTCGGGCATCACGGCCGAGGCGCTCGACGAGCAGCGCTTCGGCGATTTCCTGTACACCGCGGGTCAGCCCGATCCCGACCTCCTGATCCGGACGAGCGGCGAAATGCGTGTCAGCAACTTCCTCCTGTGGCAGATCGCGTACTCGGAAATCTGGGTGACCGACACGCTCTGGCCGGACTTCCGCAAGCGCGACCTCCTCGAAGCGATTCTCGCCTACCAGAAACGCGACCGGCGATACGGCGGCATCACTCACCCGGTGGTCGCCGGCGGATGAGGAGGGGCGGACGACGGGTTCCGGGTTCCAGGTTCCGGGTTCCGGGTTCTGGCTCCCAGGTTGGGGTTCCGGACGCGCCGCGGGCGTCGCGATGACGCGCGTGCTGAGCGCGCTCGTGCTGCTGCCAGTCCTCCTCGGCACCATCTGGTTCCTCCCGCCCGTCGCGACTCTCGCCCTTGCGCTTCTCGCCGCGGCGTTCGCGTTCGCGGAGTATGCGACGATTGCCGCCGCCCTGGGCGCCACGGTCCCCCGCGTCGTTTCCGGAACCGCGGTGCTGGCCGCCTGCGCGGCCGTGGGCGGACCCCACGCACCCGCCGAGGTCGTCCTCATGAGCGCGATGATCGCTGTGGGCGCCGCGGCCGTGGGCTCCGGGCGGCCGGGGCCGGCGATTCTGCGGGACACGGCTGCGGCGCTGTTCCCGATGGTGTACATCGGCCTGCCGCTCGGCGCGCTCGCGGCGGTTCATGCGGCGGGCGGCCGGGAAGCGGTGCTCCTGCTGATTCTCTGCATCGTCATCAGCGACTCGGCTCAGTACTACACGGGGCGGGCGCTGGGGCGTCGGCCGCTGGCGCCGTCGATCAGCCCGAAGAAGACGCTGGAGGGGGCGCTGGGGGGCCTGGTATTCGGAACGCTGTGCATGGCCGCGGGCGGGCGGCTCGTCTTTCCCGCGGCGGGGCTGCCGATTCTCATCCTCGTCGGCGCCACGATCTCGGCGCTCGGCATCGTCGGCGATCTGTTCGAGTCGCTCCTCAAGCGCAGCGCGGGCGTCAAGGATTCGAGCGGCTTGATCCCGGGACACGGAGGCGTGCTCGATCGCATCGACAGCTGGCTGTTCGCGGCGCCGGTCTACTACGTCTTCGTCCGGTACCTGCAGTTCTGATGAAGAACATCGCCATCCTCGGCTCCACGGGATCCATTGGCCGGAGCGCGCTGGCCGTGGCCGCCGGGCACCCGGATCGCCTCCGGGTCCTCACGCTCGCCGCGGGGACGAACGTGGGGCGGTTCGTCGAGCAGGTCGAGCGGTGTGCTCCCCAGATGATCGCCATGGCCTCGAGGGAGTCGGTGACGGCTGCCTGCGCGGAGCTGCAGCGTCGCGGCACGACGGCGCCTCACGCCATGAGCGGCCCCGAAGGGCTGATCGCCGCGGCGACCCATCCTGACGTGGACGTCGTGCTCTTTGCATCCTCCGGCACGGCGGCACTCGACGCCGTCCTCGCCGCCATCGAGGCGGGAAAAACGATCGCCATTGCCAATAAGGAAGTGCTGGTGATGGCGGGCGCCATCGTCATGGATGCGGCCAGCCGCAAGGGCGTGGCGGTGCTGCCGGTCGACAGCGAACACAATGCCATCCATCAGTGTCTGCACGGCCGCGCCGCCTCGGAGGTCAAGCGGCTGATCCTGACCGCCTCGGGTGGGCCGTTTCGCGACGCTCCGCCGGCGGAACTGGCGCGGGTCACGCCGGACGAAGCACTGAAGCACCCGACGTGGACGATGGGACCGAAGATCACGATCGACTCCGCCACGCTGATGAACAAGGGTCTCGAGGTGATCGAGGCGAGATGGCTCTTCGGCGCGGGACCGGATCGGATCGACGTGCTGGTGCATCCGCAGTCCATCGTGCACTCGATGGTCGAGCTCGTCGACGGCTCAATCATCGCCCAGCTGGGGGTCACGGACATGCGGCTGCCTATCCAGTACGCGTTCTCCTATCCCGACCGCTGGGCGGCGCCGCTCCCGCCCCTGGATCTGGCGCACGCCGGGCGGCTCGACTTCGAGTCCCCCGACACCGGCAGATTCCCCTGCCTTGCGCTGGCGTTCCGCGCGCTGCGCGGCGATCCGGGGCTGCCGATCGTCCTGAACGCTGCGAACGAGGTAGCGGTTGCGCAGTTCCTCGGCGGGCAGCTGGGTTTTACGTCCATTCCGGAGCTCATCCGGCGCGCGATGGACGCCTACGAGGAACACGGCGTGGTCCCCGTCGGCACACTGGCCGATGTCAGGCGCGTGGATCGCTGGGCGCGGGATTTCGCGGCCCGTGCGGCGGGTGGGGTACAATCGAAGGCGTAACCAACGCCAGAGGTTCTCATTGACCAGCATTCTTGCATTCGTGTTCGTGCTTGGCGTGCTCATTTTCGTGCACGAGCTCGGGCACTTCCTGATGGCCAGGCGCATCGGGGTCCGCGTGCTCACGTTCTCGCTCGGATTCGGCCCCAAGCTCCTCGCGTTCAAGCGCGGCGACACGGAGTATTGCGTCAGCGCCATCCCGCTGGGGGGATACGTGAAGATGGCGGGCGAAAATCCGGACGATGCCCGAAGCGGCGCGGCGGACGAGTTCCTGTCGAAGACCAAGTGGCAGCGGTTCCAGGTGCTCGTCATGGGCCCGGTGATGAACCTTGCGCTCGCCTTCGTGGTGCTGGCGCTGGTGTTGTACCAGGGGGCGCAGGTTCCCGCGTTCTACGACGCGCCGGTGGTCGTGGGGTCCCTCGAGGAGGGCTCGGTGGCCAAAGCCGCCGGCGTGCTGCCGGGCGACCGGATCGTCGGCGTGTCCGGCAGGCCGGTCGACACCTGGGAACAGTTTGCGACGGTCATTCTGGGCAAGGCGAATCGCGAGGTGTCGCTGACGATCGAGCGCGCCGGCCGCCCCGTCGAAGTCTCGCTCGTCCCCTCCGCGCAGGGCAAGTACGAGCTGGGCCAGGTGGGGATTCTGCCGGTCATGCACCCGCAGATCAGCGCCTTGAATCGTGATTCACCCGCCCTGGCGGCCGGGCTGCAGCCTGGCGACGTCGTGCTCGCGGCAGGCGGGGAGCGGAACGTCTCCCGTGAGCGGCTGGTGGGGTTGATCAAGGCGAGCGGCGGGCAGCCCATCGCCCTCGAGATCCGGCGGAACGGCACCGTTCAGCAGGTCAGCGTGACGCCACAGAAGGTCGGCGAGACGCTGATGATCGGCGCCCAGTTGAGTGCGGCGGAACAGCGCACCGTGGAGCCCGGCCTGCTCGAAGCCTTCAAGATGAGTGCGGTGCAGAACTGGAACAGCGCCACCCAGATTGTGGAGACGCTGGGCGGGCTTTTGACGCGCGAAACATCGGTGAAGCAGCTGATGGGGCCTGTCGCGATCGCAGACCTCTCGGGAATGGCGGCCGAGCAGGGATGGATCCCTCTCTTCAGCCTCATGGCCATGATCAGCCTGAACCTCGGGCTGCTGAACCTGATGCCGATTCCGGTTCTCGACGGCGGTCACATCGCCATCCTGGCGCTCGAGGGCGTCTCGCGGCGCGAGTTCAGCATGAAGGTGAAGGAGAAGATGCTCCTGGCCGGATTCGCGCTGCTGCTGATGCTCATGGTCACGGTGATCTACAACGACCTCACGCGGATCACGTGGCTCGAGAAGCTGATGCCCTGGCGCTGATTTTCAGCCCCCGGCCATGACGTGGCGCGATCTCCGCCAGGAGTTCCGCCCGATGTTCGGTCTCGCCCTGCCGGTCGTGCTCGCCGAGCTCGGGTGGGTCACCATGGGGCTCGTCGACACGCTGATGGTCGGCGGCCTGGGGCCGGAAGCGATCGGGGCGGTCGGCATCGGCACGTCGCTCTTCATGGGCGTCTGCATCTTCGCCATGGGGCTCCTGCTGGGGCTCGACACGCTCGTCTCCCAATCCTTCGGTGCCGGGCGCCTGGACGACTGCCACCGCTGGCTCATCCACGGCGTCGCCCTGAGCGTTCTTCTCGCCGTTCCGGTCACACTCGTCCTCATGCTGCTGTCATCGATGCTGGACGGCTGGGGGCTGGCCCCCGGGGTCCTGCTCCTCGTTCATCCCTATCTGGACGTGCTGACGTGGAGCGTACTTCCGCTGCTCCTGTACGCCTCGTTCCGCCGCTACCTTCAAGGCATGGGAGTCGTGCGGCCGGTGATGTTCGCGCTCGTCGCCGCGAACGTGGTGAACGTGGCGGTCAACTGGCTCCTCATTGCCGGAAGACTCGGAGCGCCGGCCATGGGCGTCAGCGGCGCCGCCTGGGCGACGCTCATCGCGCGTGTCTGCATGGCCGCGGTGCTGCTTGGCGTCATCCTGGCCCGCGAGCGCGGGATGCGTCCCGGCCTGTTCGCGACGCCGCTCCGGATCGAGGCGGAGCGCATGCGTCGACTCGTGGCGCTCGGTCTTCCGGCTGCCAGCCAGGTGACGCTGGAGGTGGGGGTCTTCGCGGCAGCCACCGCGCTGGCCGGCCGGCTTGCGCCTGCGTCGCTCGCGGCCCATCAGATCGCCATCAACGTCGCGTCGTTCACCTTCATGGTTCCACTCGGCGTCGCGTCGGCGGGTGCCGTGCGCGTCGGACAGGCGGTGGGCCGGCGCGACCCTGCGGGAGCGGCCCGCGCCGGGTGGACGGCGCTGCTGTTCGGGACGCTCTTCATGGCGTGTGCGGCGGGGGCGTTCGTGCTTGTGCCGCGTCACCTCATCGGCGCGTTCACGCGCGACGCCGGAGTGCTCGAGATCGGCGTGTCGCTCCTCTTCGTCGGCGCGGTGTTTCAGCTGTTCGACGGCGTCCAGGGCGTCGCAACCGGTGTGCTGCGCGGACTCGGCGATACCAGCACTCCCATGGTGTGGAACCTGGCGGCGCACTGGTTCATCGGCCTGCCACTCGGGTATGTCCTCTGCTTCACCCGGGGACACGGCGTGATCGGCCTGTGGTGGGGCCTCTCGACGGGGCTCATCATCTGTGGCGTCGCGCTGCTTGCCGCCTGGTCCCGCCGTGTGCGCGACCTGGCACGCGGATGAACGGCCACGCATTCCCCGCGGCACCGCGCTTGCTGATGAACGTTCAGGAGGAATCATGCCTGAACAGAACGAACGCCCGCGTCCCCACGGGGATCCGCTCGAGGAAGTCGTCGATACCGCTGACAGCCCCGAGGGGGTCGGGGCCGGCGCCGGCAGCCACGAAGAGATCGTCGACAGGGACGAGGGGCTCGTCGACAGGGACGAGGGGCTCGTCGACAGGAATCCGGAAGAGAACCGCGCGCAGGCCGGCAGCGACGCCGCGCCTGATGCGTCCGGGGAACCACGGGGCGATCGGTTGAACAACTCGGACCGCGCGGACGGCCGGGGTTCGGACGCCAACGGGCTCCCCGCGTTCGACGAGGCTGACGGCGACCTGCGCAAGAAGCAGTACCGCGACGGGGCGGTGCTGGTGAGCAAGATCTGAACGCGACGGCCCGCTCTCAGGTCCGCGCGAGCGTCTTCAGGGGATATTTCGTCTCGACGTAGTTATCGACGAGCTCGCGGAACGCCACCGCGAGCTCGTCATACGTGCCGCGCAAGGTCGTATGATGGCGGCCGTCGATGTAGACCGGGCAGTTCGGGGCTTCCCCGGTACCCGGGAGGCTGATGCCGATGCTCGCCGCCTTCGATTCTCCCGGGCCGTTCACGACGCACCCCATAACGGCCAGCGTCATGGTTTCCACCCCCTCGCGCCGCACCTTCCATTCGGGCATCCGCTCGCGGATGTAGTCCTGCGTCCGCTCGGCGAGCTCCTGGAACGTGCTGCTCGTGGTTCGGCCGCACCCGGGACAGGCCGTCACGCTCGGCGAAAACGACCGGATGCCGAGCGACTGCAGCAGTTCGCACGCGGCGTACACTTCTTCCCGCCGGTCCCCGCCCGGCCGCGGCGTCAGCGATACGCGAATCGTGTCTCCGATGCCCTCGTTCAGCAGGACCCCCATCGCGGCGGCAGACCAGACGATCCCTTTGGTGCCCATCCCCGCCTCGGTGAGCCCCAGATGCAGCGGCTGGTCCGTCCGCCGCGCCAGGTCGCGATAAACGGAGATCAGGTCTCGGGGGCGGGACGTCTTGCAGGAGATGATGATCTGATCCTTTCGGAGACCGGACTCCAGCGCGAGCTCTGTCGACTGCAGCGCGGAGAGGACCATGCACTCGTTGATGATCTCTTCGGAGGTCAGCCCCAGATCGCGATCGGTGTTCTCCTGCATCTTCGCGAGCACGAGCTCCTGGTTGAGCGAGCCGCCGTTCACGCCGATGCGGACCGGCTTGCTCCTGTCACGCGCCACTGCGCAGATGGTCGCGAACTGCTCGTCGCGCCGCCGGCCGGTGCCGACGTTGCCCGGATTGATGCGGTATTTGTCCAGCGCCTCGGCGCATTCGGGATGGCGCGTCAGGAGGAGGTGACCGTTGTAATGAAAATCGCCGATGAGCGGCGCCGTGACGCCCGCGTCGAGCATCCGCCGCTTGATCCCGGGAATGGCCGCCGCCGCCTCGGGTACGTTCACGGTCACGCGCACCATGTCGGACCCGGCCTGGGCCAGCTCGATGCACTGGCGGCTGGTCGCTTCGGCGTCGGCCGTGTCGGTCATCGTCATCGACTGGACGACGACGGGCGCGCCCCCGCCGACACGGACCGGACCGACCTGGACACCGATCGTCTTGTGAAGTTTGAGAACTGCCATGGGGCCGAACCCCTCGATCATACCATCCAGGGAGAACGCCCCCGGGCGCGGCGGTCCAGATGCGACCAGCGGGCCCGGCCGTGTAGCTTTGCCGTTCACATGTCCTCGAAACAGCCCCGCGGGAATGGCTGGAAGGCGTTTCCCCGTGCGCGCTGTTGAGGTTCTGCAGCCGCGTAAGTGCTTGCGATCGCAGCCGTTACCCGCCAGCCGCGCGGAGACCTGCTCAGGCGCCCGGGAGGCGTTGCTTTTGCACGTCATGGGACATCCGCCAGGGCGTTGCCCGTCTGGACCGCCTGGGCCGCCATGCTGAGAGAGCCCGGCGGTGAATGCGGGAGGCGGTGCTGGCGTCTCTTCTCGGACAGGAATCGTAGGGCGCGAACCGGGCACCCCGGCGTGGGCGCGGTAGCGACGTTCAGGTGAGGGATGAAGTATGAAGCACAACAAATCGAGAGTCTCGATGTGGATCCGGGTGTGTGGCGTCCTGGCGATTGCCATGGCGTCTGCCGTGCCCGTGGCGGCCCAGAGCGTGACCGGGGCGGACATCCAGAGGCTGCAGGACCAGGTGTATCAGGCCAGCGGCGATATCTCGCGCCTGCGCGGCAACAACCCCGACACGGCGTCGCGCCTGCAGACGGAGCTCGACGACGTGCGCGACGAAGTCGTGTACCTGCGCGTGAAGCTGCGTCGTGAGGGCTCCATCAACAGGAACGACTACACGGACGTTCGGGATCGGGTGCAGGAACTGCGATCGCGCGCAGGCGCCGACGGCCGGCCGGACACCCAGGGCAACCGCACGGATAACCAGGGCTGGCGAACCAACAGCGACCGGACCGGCAC
>JALZOC010000169.1 GCA_030857365.1 Acidobacteriota bacterium | reverse complement strand
CCTGATGGTCGAGCAGTCCAACCTGATCCGCCGGCCGGTTCTTCTTCGCGGCGGCAAGGCCGTATTCGGGTTCGATAAGGACAAATACGGAGGCCGTGGGTAACGCGATTCGTGTCGGGACCTCGGGCTGGAGCTACCCGTCAGGGAAAGGCACGTGGAACGGCATCTTCTACCCCGTCCCGGCCGGTCGCCGGAGCCGCGGCGCGGGAAAGTTCGACGAGCTGCGCTTCTACGCCGAGCACTTCGATACGGTCGAGATCAATTCGAGCTTCTACGGCATTCCCACACCGGCGACCGCGGCCGGCTGGGTGCAGCGCACCCCTCCCGGCTTTGAGTTCTCGCTCAAGCTCTATCAGAAGTTCACCCACCCCGGCATGTTCCAGAAAGCCACGGGGAAGGATCCGTGGACCCTCGCGCAGATCGATGTCGACGAGTTTCGCGGCGGCATCGACCCCATTGCCTCGGCCGGGAAGCTTGGAGCACTGCTGGCACAGTTCCCCGCGAGCTTCCGCAACGAGCCCGACTCACGCGCATACCTGGAGTGGGTTCTGGAGCGCTTCCGCGAATATCCCGTGGCTGTCGAACTGCGCCACCGCAGCTGGAGCGATCAGCCGGAGGACACGCTTCGGCTCCTCGCGGCGTTCGGCGCCGCATGGACGCAAATCGACGAGCCGAAGTTCCGCTTCTCCATCCGCCAGGATCTGCTCCCGAACGTGCGGACCTTCTACTATCTGCGACTGCACGGCCGGAACGCGCAACAGTGGTGGAATCACGAGAAATCCGAGGATCGCTACAACTACTTGTACTCGGCGGCCGAACTGCAGCCGTTCGCCTCGGCGGCGAAGGAAGCCTCGCGTGAGGTGAAGAAGGCGTACCTGTACGCGAACAACCACTTCTCGGCGAAGTCCGTCGCGAACGCCGCGATCCTCAAACATGATCTCGGTCAGCCGCTCACCGGCGAGTACCCGCCGGAATTCGTGGAGCGGTACCCCGACCTCGAAGGGCTCGTCAGGGTTTTGCCGCAGCCTCCCGCACGACTGCTCTCTTGAGGATGTCGGCGACCTTGATCCTGTCGACGACCTCGATCCCCTTGATCACCTGCCCGAACACGGTGTACTTGCCGTCGAAGTCCGGGTGCGCCTTCGTGACGATATAGAACTGGCTGTCGGCGGCCTTCGCGTCCGTCCCCGGATATGCCATCGCCACAGCACCCCGCGCATGGCGCCGCTTCTTCGTGATTTCCGAGGCGCCGATCGGCTTCCCGCTGCTCGCACGGCCCCACCAGTCCCGCATCGCCATATTGCGCGTCTGCGGGTCGCCCACCTGCACCAGGCTGAATTCCGCGCGGTGGAACCGCAGGCCGTTGTAGAAGTTCCGCTTGACGAGCCCCACGATGTGCGCGACGGTCTTCGGCGCCTCTTCGGGATAGGTTTCGATCTCGATGTTTCCCTTGACGGTCTCGAGCACGATGACCGGGCCCGCTCCCGGGGATGTCTGTCGCGCCGCGGTCGGCAGCGAGACGAGTATGCACCCGACGAGGGCGGCCCCCGCGATCGTCGTCACGCCCGGAGCGCGCCGCCTGCTGGTTGCTGTCATGATGATTTTCCTGTCCTGGTGACGCCGATTCTCGGACACAAGTCTACGATCGCGCAACCGCCACACACGGGATACACGGGTCGGCACACATTCTGGCCCCATGTGACGAGATAGCGGTTCAGGATCGGCCACCATCTCCGGCGGGCGGCCGCGTAGAGGGCCTCCTCGGTCTCGTCGGGCGTCCGCGTCGCCACCCACCCGAGCCGATTGGAGATCCGGTGGACGTGCGTGTCGACGCAGATGTTCTCGGCGCTCCGATGCGCCAGGATGAGGACTAGATTCGCCGTCTTCCGACCGACGCCAGGCAGCGTCAGCAGCTCCTCCATGGTTGCCGGCACCCTGCCCCCGTACCGGGACAGGAGCTGCTCACACGTGCGCAGGACATGGACGGCCTTGTTGCGATAGAAGCTCACCGGGTAGATGAGCCGCTCGATCTCGGGGGCCGTCAGCCTGAGCATGGCTGCCGGCGTTCTCGCTCTGGCGAACAGCGTGGTCGATGCGGCGTGCGTCACGGCATCCTTCGTCTGCGCCGACAGCATCGTCGCGATGAGCACCTGGAACGGATCCTCCTGCTGGTCTTCGGCGATTTTCTCGATCGCCGGCTCTTCCAGGCCGTCGATGGCGCGCGCCAGCCGCCGCATCACCGCGGGAATGCGGCCGCGCGGCACGGCCGGCTGGGGAGGCAGCTTCATACGGGTGTCAGCGGGGGCTTGCCGTCCAGCACCGCGAGCACGTTGCTGACCGCGAGATCGGCCATCGCGGTGCGCGTCTCCCGTGTGGCACTCCCGAGATGCGGCACCAGGACGACGTTTTCCAGGGAGAGGAGACCCGGGTGAACCGCGGGCTCGTTCTCGAAGACGTCGAGCGCCGCCCCGGCAATCAGCCGCTCGCTGAGCGCCCACACGAGCGCGGCCTCATCGACGATCGACCCGCGCGCCGTATTCACCAGAAGCGCCGATCGCTTCATCCGCGCAAGTGACCGGCGATTGATCGTGTGCCGGGTTTCCGCGGTCCCCGGCATGTGAATCGAGACGACGTCGGAGCTCACGAGCAGCTCGTCGAGCGACATGTCATGCCTGGCAAACACCGCCGTCATGCCGAAGGCGGCCGCCCTGGCGGCCACCGCTTTTCCGATCCGGCCGCGGCCCAGGATCCCAAGCTGCTTCCCGCGCAGCTCCATGCCGAGCATGAAGTCCAGCGCCCACCCCTTCCATTCGCCGCGCCGGACGAGCCGCTCTCCTTCCCCGATCCGCCGGGCGACAGCCAGGATCAGCGCCCAGGTCAGCTCCGCGGTCGCCTCGGTGAGCACGTCCGGCGTGTTGGTCACGACCACGCCGCGGGCTTTCAACCCGGGCACGTCGATATTGTCGTATCCCACGGCAACGTTGGCGACGATCGCGAGGTCGGGAGCGGCCTCGACCACCGAGGCGTCGATGCGATCCGTCAACAGGCAGATCAGCGCGCGCTTGCCCGCGATTCGGCGCTTCAGCTCGTCGCGATCGATCGGCCCCGGGCCGTCATGGAGATCGAGATTCGTGGCGGCCTGCAGGCGGGTGAGCACTGCCGAGGGAATGCGGCGCGTCAGGAGAACAGAACGCATGGAAGACACCTGGAGGCTGATCGCTTCGCACCGAGGGCCGCTCGCGACGGGCATGGACCCGGCGCAACCGGCCACCCCGGACTCAATGCCCGTGAGACTGGCAGTATCCGCAGTGATTACACGTGACCGCCGGCTCAATCAGGCACGCATCGTCGGCAGCAGGCAGTTCGTAACGATGATGGCTGGCGTGCGAGGCGAACAGGACAGGCGCGCCATGCCGCGGTGCAGGCTCCGGGGCGGCAGCACGGCGTGCCAGCGTTTCACGAACGATCGCCCGCAACTCCTGCTCGTTCATCACTCTTCCCTGCAGTCGATCGAATCCACGATCCCGATGATCGCGGCATCCACCGCCGCACCCTTCTTCCCGAGCGCCGCACCTGCGGCCTTACCCTCGATGACGACCAGCACACGCTCCCCGACCCCCGCGCCCACCGAGTCGATCGCAAGCAGCGCCACGCCGCGCGGCTCTCCGCCGGGAGTCTCCGGCTGCACCAGCAGCAGCTTTGCTCCCTCCAGCTTCCGGTTCTTGTGCGACGACACGACGGTGCCGATCACGGTGCAGATTTGCATGTTCTCTGAATGTGGCTCTTCAAGGCCCCGGCTCCGCGGCGGCTCTGGCCCTTGGCGGTTCCACATGCCAGTGGTCGACGATGCCGATGACGGCGGCGTCGGTCGGGGGCTCGGCTGGGTAGAACGGGTAGGCGGCTTCTCGCCCGCGCACGAAGAACACGTGCTCACCTACGCCGGCGCCGACGGAGTCCAGGGCCACCAGGGTGCGCCCCGACGGTTCGCCGGAGGGGGTGATGGGCTGCAGCACCAGCAGCGGCACGCCGGCGAGATTGGCGTCCTTCACGCTCGACACCACCTCGCCCACGACCCGTGCAAGCTGCACCCCGCTACTCCTTCACCTGGATGGTGTCGATGATGCCCACGATGGCCGCGTCGATCGGGCAGTCCTTCATTCCGGAGGCCATCCGGGCGGAGCTGCCGCTGACGATGAGGACCGTCTCGCCGAAGCCCGCATCCACGGTGTCGACGGCCACCAGGTAATTGCCTTCGGGCTTGCCGTGCGGATCCATGGGACGTGCGATCAGCAGCTTGGTGCTGACCAGACGCTCGTCCTTCCGGGTGGCCACGACGGTGCCCACGATCCGCGCGACGATCATTTCGTGACGGCGTTCGACTTTCCGATCGGCAGCGCGTCCTCGAGGTTGGCGTGCGGCCTCGGGATGACGTGGACCGACACGAGCTCCCCGACGCGGCGCGCGGCAGCCGCGCCGGCATCGGTCGCCGCCTTGACGGCGGCCACGTCGCCCCGGACGATCGCGGTCACGTAGCCGGCGCCGATCTTCTCCCAGCCGACGAGGGTGACCTTGGCGGCCTTGACCATCGCGTCGGCCGCCTCAATCATCGCGACGAGCCCCTTTGTCTCGACCATGCCGAGCGCCTCACCCATCTCGTACTCCTCATTGCCCGGGGGCTTCGTCCCCGGACCCGTTACGCCGTCGGACTTTCCGTCCGGCTACTTCAGATGCCGAACCGCGTCTTCGATCAATGCGGTGAGTTCGCGGTATGTTAGCCGAATTTCCTCGTCGGCACCTATGGGGACGGGGAGCCCCGGCACGAGCCGCGCGGCGGGTGACGACGAGGGGGCAAATACCGCCTGGCAGTCCGCGGAGTCCGCCTCGGCGCCTGCCTCCGGATCCGCACAGATCGGCGCAGGCGAGGAGATGCCGTAGCGCCCGCGAAGCCCCTGCAGCCGTACGACCTCTTCCCGCGACAACAGCCGCTCTCCGCCAAGCATCCGCGCCACGAAACTGATGTTCGCGAAGTGCTCGATCGTCTCCATCTTGTAATACGCCGCGAAGAGGTCCGAGCCGAGCGTCAGAGCGCCGTGATTCGCGAGCAGCATGCCGTCGTGCGCCTTGACGTACTTGCGCACGGTCTCCGGCAGCTCCTTCGTGGACGGTGTCGCATATTCGGCGATCGGAATGCTCCCCAGCGTGGTGACAACCTCCGCAAGCACCGCCCGATCGAGCGGAATGCCGGCGACAGCGAACGCCGTGGCGATCGGGGGATGCGCGTGCACGACCGCCTGGATTTCCGGGCGCTGCCGATACACCTCCAGGTGCATCTGGATTTCCGACGAGGGGCTGCGCTCCCCTTCGAGCTTCCTGCCTTCGAGGTCCGTGATGCACATCATCCCGGCGTCCATGAATCCCTTGCAGACGCCGGTCGGCGTCATCAGCAGCCGGCGCTCGTCGAGCCGCACGCTGATGTTCCCGTCGTTCGACGCGGTATACCCGCGCGCGTACAGACGGCGGCCGACTTCGACGATGTCGGCCCGCAGCCGCTCTTCGGGGACCCTGATCATCCCGGGCGAACTACCGCTGCTGCCATTCACGCCGGCACTTTTCGGAACAGAAGTACTTGGCCCCTGCGCCCGTGCCGAGCATCAGGGCCTGGCCCGGGACGACGAACACTCCGCAGACCGGATCGCGAACGAGCCCGACGCCCTGCTGAGCGGGGGTCTGGCGCCGGTATCCGGCTCCCTCGAGGACGCCCCGCAGGAGCCTCGACAGCGCGCGTACGATAAAAAAGAACAGGATGACCCAGAGTATGAACTTGGCCATGGTTCAGTCCGGTCCGCTGGCGGGCGCGGCAGTCGGCCCCGGGTGGGCGGCGCGGAGCCCTTCGAGTCCGCGCTTCGCAACCGCCGCCTCGGGGCTGTCCGGCGCCACGTCGAGGAGGCGCTGCCAGGCCTTCCCGGCGCCTTCGAGATCCTGCTTGCCGAACGCCCGCACGATGCCGATGTTCAACAGCGTTTTCGAGTGCTTCGGATCGATGGCGAGCGACCGCTCGAACTGGGCGAGGGCGCGGTCCGCCTGGTTGGAATAGTAGTACGCAATCCCCAGGTCCGTGCTGGCGTTCACGTTCCGCGGATCCACCGCCAGGGCCGCCTCGTAC